>JANWYD010000005.1:0-217857 GCA_025057155.1 Chloroflexaceae bacterium | reverse complement strand
GTCTCGGCGGCGGGGACGGGGGGGTTGTTGTAGGCTCGCGGTCCTCGCCCTCCCCCGCCTCGCTACGCTCGGCGCCCCCTCCCTCTCCACCGGAGGTGGAGAGGGAGGGGGCCGGGGGGAGGGTGAGGAACAACGCCCCACCTGTGGTTCCAAGGGAGATAGAGCACCTGCGTTGGCCCGGGGCTGATGCAGAGTGTGCCTCCGGCGGGGATTGGGGCAAGGTGGCCGCTCGATACGGTCATTTTTCGCAACCCGGGGTTCAGCCCTGGAGACTTTGCAATAGCCCTGCGGATTGGCCGCACCTCATAGACATACCGCCCCTGGCAGACTATAATGGAAGTTGTCGGAAAGAGCCAGGGAGGTACATATATGACAGAGATACACAACCAGGGCGGTGCGACGGGCCGCGGAGAGGATCTGATCGATGCAGCCGGCGCTGTGGGGGCCAGTGTAGCGCGACTGGGGATCGCAGCGGTGAGCTGGCCGGTGTACCTGTTACCGCCGCGCGCCCGCAGCGAGGCGATTGACGCCACCTCTGAACTCTTCAGAGCGGTTGGCCGGCTGCACCTGGGCATTGCCCGGGCGGCCATTCGCGGCCTGGACCTGGCGGCGCGCGAGATCAACCGTGTGGTGTACGAGCAACTCGAAGCGACTGAACCGGCGACCAGGCCAGTAACGAAAGTGGAGAAAGTACGGATCGAAACCGAGAATTAGCGGCCGCCCGGTGTCGGAGGAATTGGGAGGGCATGGCCCTCCCAGGACTTCTTTGTTTGCTTCGATGCGAGGGGCAAAACCCACACAGCCTAGCGCGGCGGAGCGCAGGAGGGAGGCGCCTGTAACCAGGGGATGAACTCAATGTTCACTCCCACCGAGTCGCCGCGCCCGTTGGCGTTGCGATCCGGATCGTAGGGCCCGGAGGCATCGCCCCACCAGTTATTACGCATATCGAGGAGGATCTCGCTCGTTGCGCCCCGGCCAAGCCCGTAGCGCAGGTAGACCGGGATGATCGGCGGAACGTGGTCGTCAATATGGTTTTGCTCAACGCGTAGACGCATTGGCAGAGCGCCGTTGGGGGCCACCTGTTCGGTCGTGGTACGGATTCCAAAACCCTGGCCATCACCGACGAGGGTATTACAAATCACGGCGCCCTGAAGGGGGCCATTGGTCGTCAACTGCAAATTGGGCGTGCCGCCGGTCACCAGGTTGCCCTCGACGGTCAGGTTCAGCGTCTCGAAGGTGCTGCTGTTGTTAAGGCGAACCTGGGGCGAGCCGTCGGTAAGGCGGTTGCCGCCGAAGCGATTGCGGGTGAGAGTCACGAAGTTCCCACGGGCGAAACTGGCCTCCAGCGCCGGGCCAAAAGGAATATCGTTCCCGAACATCTGGGTGTCGCTCATCTCCAGACGGGTGTCAGTGGTAATAATCCCGCCGCCGTTATCAATAAAGCGACTGTTCCGCACCGTTAGCCTGCTGCGATCCACGGCCATCACTGTGCCGCCCACGCCGCCGCCGCGCACCTCGGCGTAATCCAGCACAATCGTGCTGTCCGGGCGTCCAAACAGGCCGCTCCAGCGAGCGCCGGTGTTCCCGACGAAGCGCACCGGCTGCTCGGCTGTTCCCGCGACCAGTAACCGTCCACCGTCAACATAGATGGACACTCCCGGATCAAGACGAACCTCTACTCCTGGCTCGATGAGCAGTTCCGCTCCCGGAGCGATCTGTACATCACGGCGGAGGATGATCGGCCCTTGCGCAGCCGACCAGCGCACGCTGCCCCGTAGCACGTCGGCCGGCGGCGGGGGCGGCGTGGTGGGCGTCACTGGCGGAACTGTAGGAACAGCGGTAGGAACAGCAGTCGGCGTAACGTCGAGCTGCAGGTCGGACGTCGGCGTTGCGGGCGGCGACGCCGGGGGGGGCGGCTGGGTCGGGACCGGAAAGATAGGTGTAGGCTGAATAACCTCGGGCGGGCGCGTAGGCGTCGGGGGCGCGGTAGGCTGGAGCACCGTGGGTCTGAACGTCGGTAATGGCGGGGGCGTACCCTCGCCAACGGGGCCAGGGTACGGCTCCTCGTCAGACGCGCCGGGGGTTGCCGTGGCCGCGCCCCGCTGAGGAGTAGCGGTAGGGACCACAGGGGACGCTGTTGGCGCCTGACCGATTGCTCCCGGACTGGGATAGGCCGCTTCCGGAGAAGCAGGAGTTGTCACTGGAGCAACCGGCGACTGCGCCGCTTCGGTAGGAGGAGCGGGGGTTGCAGTAGACGGGATCTGACCGATATTCGTACCAGTGTTGGGCGTAAACAGGAACGTCAGAGCGACGGCGAGAATGAGGAAGGTGAGCGCGCCAAGCAAGAGCAGGGTATCGCGGCTAATCCGACCTTCCGAGCCGCGCTCGGGCATCTGCTGATCGTCCTGCGTCACCGGGCAAACCTCCACGTCGCGGGTGAAAACCAACGGCAGTGTACCACAGTCCAGGCACCCACTGCAATGGCAGGCGTTCAGGGCTGGCGCAACGCCCGCCTCTCGCGGCGCGGTCTAGGGCCCGCCCGACAGTGGTGTAAACCACGGCACACTTCGGGCGTATAATGAAGCAAAACCCGGTTTCCCCAGGCCCCGGCCCGGCGGTCGGAAGGATCTAGGAGGGCCAAGCCCTTCCGAGAACGTTTTTTTATTCATGATGAGGACAGCTATGGCGCCACTCCCTCGCGGCACCCCGCCCGCCACACAACCGGCGTCCGGACAGGGGGCCAGGCAGCCGCCCATGTGGCAACCCGCACGGCGCGGGAGTTTCTGGATCACCTTTCTCGTGCTGCTGGTCTTGAACTACCTGCTGATCAACTGGCTCTTTCCTGCCGAGCCAAACTATATCACTATACCCTACACGGTCTTCAAGGAACAGGTTGCAGCGGGGAACGTCGCGGCAATCACCAGTCGCGGGGAGGATATTCAGGGCGAGTTCCGCCAGCCAGTCACGGCCAGCGAAGGCGAATACGGGTTGGTGGTGTTGACGCCAGCGAGCGACCCGCCCCCCGCCGGTGAGCGCGTCTACCGCCGCTTCGCCACCGTTAAACCGACGCTCATTCCCGATCCAGAGTTGATCACCCTGCTGGAAACGAACAGGGTGGTCATTACCGCCAAACCGCTCGAGCAGGCTCGTTCACCACTATGGACGCTGCTGCTGGCCTTCGGGCCGACGTTGCTGCTCCTTGGCGGTTTCCTGTGGCTCAGTTCGCGCACGCTGCAGGGCGCGGGCGGCCCAGGAGGGATGTTTGGCCTGGGTCGCGCGCGAGCGCGGCGGTACGATCCCTCGACGGCGGAGCGCGTCACCTTCGACGATGTGGCGGGCATTGACGAGGTGGAACAGGAACTGATCGAGATTGTTGACTTTCTGAAACATCCAGAGAAGTACGAGAAGCTGGGCGCGCGGATCCCCCGCGGCATTCTGCTGGAAGGACCTCCGGGCACCGGCAAGACGCTGCTGGCCCGCGCCGTGGCCGGTGAAGCCGATGTGCCGTTCTTTACGATGAGCGGCTCGGAGTTTATTGAGATGGTGGTCGGCGTGGGCGCCAGCCGGGTGCGCGATCTGTTCCAGCAGGCCCGCGCAGCGGCGCCGGCGATCATTTTCATTGATGAGATTGACGCCATCGGGCGGCGCCGCGGCGGAGGCGAGCTGGGGGGCAACGAGGAGCGCGAGCAGACGCTCAACCAGATCCTCACCGAGATGGACGGCTTTGACGCCCAGACGCACGTGGTGGTGCTGGCGGCCACCAACCGCTCCGATGTGCTCGACCCGGCCCTGCTCCGTCCCGGGCGCTTCGACCGGCGCATCGTGGTGCAGCCGCCAGACAAGAACGGCCGGGCCGAGATCCTCAAGATCCACACCCGCGATGTGCCGCTGGCGCCCGACGTGGATCTGCACCGCGTGGCCGAGAATACGCCGGGAGCGACAGGCGCGGAGCTGCGCAACCTGGTGAACGAGGCTTCGCTCATGGCCGCCCGGCGCGGCAGCGATCAGGTGACGATGCGCGATTTCTCGGACGCGCTGGAGAAGATCTATCTCGGTCTTGAACGGCGCATCCTGCTGCACCCCGAGGAGCGCGAGCGCGTGGCCTACCACGAGGCCGGGCACGCCCTGCTGGCCCTCTTGCAGCCCGAAAGCGACCCCGTGCGTCGGGTGACGATCGTGCCGCGGGCGCAGTCGCTGGGGGTCACCCTCTCAGTGCCGATCAACGACCGATACAACTACACGGAAGATTACCTGCGGGCGCGGATCGTGACCATCCTGGGCGGGCGGGCCGCTGAACTGGTGGTCTACGGAAACGTCACCACCGGGGCCGAGAATGACCTGCAACAAGTGACCAACCTGGCCCAGGCTATGGTCATGCGTTTTGGCATGAGCGACGAGGTCGGCCAGGTGCAACTGCTGGACACCAGCCGCGGCAACTACCTGGGCGCGGGGTTATCGCAGCGACCCTACAGTGAGGCCACGGCCCAGGTGGCTGACAAAGCCGTGCGGAAGATCGTGGACGAGAGCTATCAGAAAGCGATTCGCTTGCTCAACGAGCATCGCCATCGGCTCGACGCCCTGGCGCAGGCTTTGCTGGCCGAGGAGACCCTCGACGAAGCGCGCATCCGCGAAGTGACCGGCCTGACGGGCCGCGAGGACCGCGCCCTGGCCCCGGTTGCATCGTAGGCGCAACCTTACCAGGTTGCGCCCAGGCTGCTGGAAGGGCCTTACCCTTCCACGAAAGCGAGCACGTCATGAACAGCGATCCAAAAGAAGGACTGAAGCGGCGAGCCGCCGAACGGGCGGTGGAACTGATCGAGCCGGGCATGGTGGTAGGTCTCGGGGTCGGCAGTACTGCTATTCATGCCGTGCGCCGCATCGCCGCGTTGCTTAAGATGGGCGAGTTGCGTGATATCGTGGGGGTAGCCTGCGCCGATAGCGTCGAACGGGAGGCGCTTGCCCTCGGAATTCCCCTGACGACCCTTGATGAGTGCGGAACGGTTGATTTAACGATTGACGGGGCCGATGAGGTCGATCCGCAGTTCAACCTGATCAAAGGCGGCGGCGGGGCGCTGCTCCGCGAGAAAATGGTCGCCCAGGCGTCGCGACGCGAGGTCATTGTGGTAGACTCAAGCAAGCTGTCACCGGCGCTGGGCAGCCACCATCCGCTGCCGCTGGAGGTGATCGCCTTTGGCGCTATGGCGACGGCGCGCTTCGTCGCCGGCCTGGGGGCCCGGGTGGCCTTCCGGCGGACGAGCAGCGGCGAATTTTTCCGCACCGATCAGGGCAATTACATCCTCGATTGCGCCTTTGGCCCGATTGACGACCTGGAGTGCCTGGCGTCCGCGCTGGAACGGCGAGCGGGGATTGTCGAACATGGTCTCTTTCTCGATCTGGTTACCGATGTGATCGTCGCCAGCGAAGATGGCGTCCGCCACCTGCAGGCCGGCGCCTCCCCTAGAGAAGCGCCGTGCAGGCACGGCTTTTAGAAACGGAACGCTATGATCCTTGCTCCTTCAATCCTTACCGCCGACTTTTTGCGCCTCGGCGCGGAGGTGGAAGCGGCCCTGGCTGCGGGCGTGCGCTGGCTGCACCTCGATGTGATGGACGGGCGCTTCGTGCCCAACATCAGCTTCGGGCCGCTGGTGGCGCATGCCCTCCGCCCCCTTGCGGCGCGCTATGACGCAGTCCTTGACGCCCATCTGATGATCGTGGAGCCGGAACGCTACCTTGAGGAGTTTGTCGCCGCCGGCTGCGAGCGGATCACCGTCCATGTCGAAGCCAGTACGCACCTGCACCGCACGGTGCAGACCATTCGCTCCCTCGGCGCGCGGCCCGGCGTGGCCCTTAACCCCGCCACTCCCCTTGGCGTGCTGGAAGAGATCCTGCCCGAGGTCGATCTCGTCCTGGTGATGACAGTAAACCCCGGCTTTGGCGGCCAGACGTTCATTCCCGGCGGCCTGGACAAGGTGGCCCGCTTGCGGCAGATCCTGCGCGCTCGCCGGCTGGAACAGATTGACATTCAGGTTGACGGCGGAGTCAACCCTGAGACCATCGGCCCGCTGCGCGATGCGGGCGCTACCGTGGCCGTGGCCGGCTCGGCGATCTTCGGGCCGGACCGCGGCATCGCCAGCGCGATCGGGGCGCTGCGGGCAGCGCTTGAGGAGCGGCGCTAGAGGAGAGAGGCATGTTTCTTGCAGGCGACATCGGCGGCACCAAGACCGCCCTGGTGCTCGTTTCGCGCGAAACGGGGCCGCGACATTTTCTGGCTACAGCAACGTTCCCAAGCAGTAAGTACCAGAATCTGGAGACGATCGTCAGCGAGTTTCTCGCGGACCATCCCGCCACTCTCGAGGGCGCCTGCTTCGGCGTGGCCGGACCGGTGCTCGATCAGCGCGCCGAGATCACCAATATGCCCTGGGTGATTGATGGGCGCGCGTTGAGCGCCCATCTCGGCGGCGTGCCGGTGAAGTTGATCAATGACCTCGTGGCCTTCGCCCAGTCCGTGCCCTACCTCCAGCCCGAACATCTGGCGACCCTGAACCCCGGCATCCCGGACCCCCAGGGCACCATTGCCGTCATCGCCCCCGGCACGGGCCTGGGGGAGGCGTACCTTACCTGGGAGTACGACCATTACCGCGCGCGCCCTTCCGAGGGTGGCCACGCCAGCTTCGCCCCTACCACGCCGCTCGAAGTCGAACTGCTCTCGTATATGCTCGAACACCATAACCATGTGAGCTACGAACGGCTGTGTTCCGGTCTGGGCATCCCCAACCTCTACGCCTTCTTTCGCGACCGCGTCTTCCGGCGCGAGACGGCGGAGATCGCCGCCGCGCTGGCGGTGGCCAGCGATCCTACCCCGGTGATCGTTGACGGAGCGCTCGACCCCGCCACCCCCTGCCCACTCTGCACGGCTACGCTCGACTGTTTCCTGGGCATCCTGGGTTCCGAAATGGGCAATCTGGCGCTCAAGGTCTTTGCCACAGGCGGAGTGTATCTGGGGGGCGGAATCCCGCCGCGCATCCTCACCCAGTTGCGCACCGCGCGCCTGCTCAACGCTATGCGGAACAAGGGTCGCTTCCGCAGCCTGATGGAGCGCACGCCAGTACACGTTATCCTTGACCCTCGAGCGGCGCTGGTCGGCGCGGCGGCCTACGGGTTGATTGATTAGAGCACCGATCGGAATGCTTGATCCGCTGAAGACACTGAACCGTATAGCTCGATGCGCTCGCGCCGCCATCTATCGATGCGTTTCGAATATGCTCCGCAAGGGCCTGGCCCTTCCAGACGGGCAGGGGCGTGGGAAAATCCGGTTTCCTACCCTGGCTTGACACCCGCGCCAGGGTGCTCTATGATAGTGTTATTTCCACACTATCAGGAGGGCGTGCCATGGAACCCGAAACGAGCCAGCACGCATACGATCCGACGCGCTACGAACGGCCCGCAGTGACCGTTGACGTGGTTATTTTCACGCTGATCAACCAGGAACTGCACGTCTTGCTGGTGCAGCGGCGCCACTGGCCCTTCGAGGGGTTCTGGGCCATTCCGGGCGGGTTCATCAATATGGATGAATCGCTGGAGGCGGCGGCGCGCCGCGAACTCGAAGAGGAGACCGGCGTGCGCGATGTGTATCTGGAGCAGTTGTACACTTTCGGCGATCCAGGACGCGACCCGCGGATGCGGGTGATCAGTGTGGCCTACATTGCTCTCGTGCGCGCCGACGCGCAGAAGATTTCGGTCAGCGATGAGAGCACCGACGTGCGCTGGTGGCCGGTGCGCGCCCTGCCCGAACGGCTGGCCTTTGACCATGAGCAGATCCTTGCCTATGCCATCTCGCGCCTGCGCTCCAAGCTGGAATATACCACCCTGGCCTTCCAGTTGCTGCCGGAGCTGTTTTCCATCCTGGAGTTGAAGCACATCTACGAGCAGATCCTCGGCGAAAAGCTCGACAAGGGCAATTTCTACCGTAAAATCAAGGAGTCGAACCTGCTGGAGGAGACCAACATCGTTCGCGAGGGGCGTGGCCGTCCTACCCGCCTCTGGCGCTTCCGCCGCGACCGGACGACCGATAAGCAGTTCGTGTTTCGCTGGCGCGAGGATCGGATCGATCGCAATCCATGAGTCGAAGTACCACGATTCTGCTCAGCGCACTGCTCGCCCTGAGCCTCGGCGCCTGTGAGGTGGTGACCGCCCCCTTCCCTGACGCGCCCGTTTCCCCGGCGTCTGGCACGGGCGCCCCCGAAGCCCTGCCCCCCGCGCCGGTGCTGCTACAGCGGGCGATGGCCGCGCGGGCCATCGGCGATGACGCGGCAGCCGGCGCCGATCTGAGCGCCCTGCTCCAGCGCTACCCCACCGTACCCGAAGCTCTGGCGGCGCGCTACTACCTGGCCGAGAGCTTCGCCCGCCGCGGCCGCTGGACCTCGGCGGCCGAGATGTGGCGCGCGTTTCTGACGGCGGCGCCGGCGGAGCATCCCCTGCGCCCGCCCGCCCTCTTCTGGCTGGCCCGCGCCCACGAGTCGGCTGGCGACCACGCCGCGGCGATCGCCGCCTATCAGGAGTACCGCGCCCTGGACACGTCTATTGCGCCCTACGCCGCCCTGCGCCAGGCGGCCCAGGAGCAGGCGCTGGCGCGGCACGCCGAGGCCGCCGCGAGCTATCTGATCGCCGCGCGCAGCGCCATCCCCAGAGGTGAGCGGGCGGGGGCCTTTGAAAAGGCCATCGTCCAGCTCATGGCCGCCGGCCGCCCTGATGAGGCGCTGGCTCTCTATCCCGAACTGCTCGACCTGGCCCGCCAGCCGGCCTACCGCGCCCGCGTGCTGACCGAGGCCATCGCCCTGGCCGACTCTCAGGGCCAGACGGAGCAGGCGCGCCGCTGGCGGCTGGAGATTGTGAGCAGCGCGCCAGAAACGCCGGAGGCCGCCATTGCGATGGATCAGTTGCTCGCCGCCGGCGCCGCCGAGGTCAGAGCCGCCCAGGCCGGGCGGATCTATATGGCCGCCGGGCGCTGGAGCGACGCGGTTGCGCAGTTCGAGCGGGCGATCGCCACCGAAGGCGATCTCGCCACGTCAATCGAACTGCGCCGGTTGCGCGGGCTGGCCCTGCGCGCCGCGGGCGACATGCCCGGCGCGCTGGCGGCCCTGGCCGAAGCCGTGGCTCTCGACCCCTACAGCGAGCCGGGGCGCCAGGCCCGGCTCGACCAGGTGCAAACCACCGGCCAGGCTGGCAATGTTGAGGGGGCCATCCAGGGCTACCTGGAGTATGCCGCGGCCTATCCCGACGACCCCCGCGCTCCCGTGGCGCTGGATCGGGTGGTGCAATTGCGTGAGCGCCTGGGCGACGCCGAAGGCGCGTTGCAGGCGCGTCTCGACCTGGGGCGGCGCTATCCCGGCAGCGCCGAGGGGCGCGTGGCCCTGCACCGGGCCGGCCTGGCCCTGTACGAAGCCGGGCGCGTTGAGGAGGCCCGCGCCGCATGGCAAACGCTGGCCGACCATAACGACGGAGGGTGGCGAGCGCGCGGGGCCTTCTGGGCCGCCCGCACCGCTCGCGACCAGGGCGACGCCGCGGCTGCCGAGGCGCTCTTTGCTGCTGCGATTGCCGCCGCTCCCCACAGCTATGAGGGCGTTCGCGCGGCGGAGGAACTGGGCAGGCAGCCCGCGGGCGCCCTGCCCATCGGAGCGCCGATTGCCGCGGAAGCGTGGAGCGAACTGGAAGCCTGGGCAACCACCTGGGCCGGCGCGCCGGCGCCGCCTTCCGGCGACGAACGGGCGACGCGCGCCGCGCACCTCGAACAGGTAGGCTTGCAGACCGAGGCGATGAACGAGTGGCGCGAGGGTCTCGACGAGGCCCGCGGCCAACCCTGGGCGCTGCTGCGCCTGGCGCGGGCCGCCTATGAGGGCGGCGCGACCTACCCCGCGCTGCTGGCCGCCGAAGAACTGGCCGCGCTGGCGCCTGCGCCGGATCAGGCGCCGCCGGCCCTGCGCCGCCTGATCTTCCCTACCCCCTATGCCGACCTGGTCAACCGGGAAGCGACGGCCAACGGCCTCGACCCGCGCCTGCTCTACGCCCTGTTGCGCCAGGAGAGCCTCTTCAATCCCGGCGCCACCTCCTGGGTTGGAGCGCGCGGTCTGGCCCAGGTCATGCCCGAAACCGGCCAGGGCATCGCCCAGAGTCTGGGGATCAGCGATTTCACTCTCGACGACCTCTACCGGCCGGTGGTGAGCGTGCGCTTCGGCAGCTACTATCTGGCCCGGCGCCTGGCCGACATGGAGGGGAGCGTGCAGGGTGCGCTGGCGGCCTACAACGGCGGTCTGGGGAACGCGCAACGCTGGGCCGGCGGGAGTCGCGTGGCCGACCCGGATCGCTTCACCGAGCAGATTGATTTTGCCGAGACGCGAGGCTACGTGCGGGCCGTCTACGGCTTCTGGGGGGCCTACCAGGAGCTGTACGCGCCCCCTGTTCGGGCGACGAAGCCGGTGAGCAAGGCGCTCTGGTAATGACATGTCCCCTTGTAGGGGACGCTGGGAGAGGCAAAGCCCCGCCCAACCCGCCCGCTGCGGCGACAGGTCGCTGCGGTACCAGGGGCGACCGTGGAGAAGATAATGGACTACGCGCTTGAACGTTTTACCCGCGAGGTGCGGGAGGCGATTGAAGCAACGGGTCGGGCGCCCGCGGAGACCATCGAACTGGCCACGCCCAAACCGAATATTCCTGCCGATCTGGCCCTGCCAACCTTTCGCGCGGCAAAGGCCCTGGGCGTACCGGCGCCGCAACTCGCCGCCGAACTGGCCGCCGCGATCCGCCCCGGCCCCGAATCGCTGATTGGCGCGGTCGAGGCGGTGGGGCCCTTCCTGAACTTCAGCCTGCATCCGCAACGCCTGGCTGCGGCGGTGGTGAGCGAGATCCAGGCTCGCGGCGCAGCCTACGGCCATCACCAGGCGGGAGCCGGGCGCCGGGTAGTGGTGGATTACTCGGCGCCGAACATCGCGCGGCGCATGCACGTGGGCCACATTCGCTCGACCATTATCGGCCAGAGCCTGGTGCACATCCTGCGCGCCCTGGGCTATGAGGTGATCGGCGACAATCACCTGGGAGACTGGGGCACGCAGTTCGGCACGGTGATCGCCTCGATTAAACGCTACGGACGCCCCCAGGCCGAGGGCGAGGCGGCGATGGAACAACTGGAACTGCTCTACGCCCGCTACAACAACGAGATGAAGGCCCAGGAGCAGGAGCGCGAACGGGCCGTGGTCGAGGGCCGCCCGTTGCCAGTCTTTGACCCCGACCTGGAGGCCGAGGCGCGGCGCTGGTCGCTGGCCCTGGAGCGGGGCGATCCCGAAGCGCGCGCGATCTGGCAGTGGTGCGTGGATCTGACTCTCGCCGCCGCACAGCGGAACTACGACCGGCTTGGCGTGGTCTTCGACCACGCCTATGGCGAGAGCTTCTACGAGCCGATGCTGGCCGGCGTGATTGACGAGGCCCTGCGCTCCGGGGCCGCCTTCCGCGATGCCGATGGTTCGGTAGTGGCCGAGCTGGACAACCTGCCCCGCTTTATCATCCAGCGCAGCGACGGCGGCACCGTCTATATGACCCGCGATATCGCGACGGTGAAGTTCCGGCTGGAAACGTTCGACCCGGTGAAGATCATCTACGTGGTAGACGGGCGCCAGGAACTACACTTCCGGCAACTCTTCGCCATCGTGCGCGCCATGGGCTACGCCCGCGACGTCGAACTGGTGCACGTGCCCTTCGGCATTGTCACCACCCCTGACGGGCAGCCGCTCTCCACCCGCAAGGGCAACATGGTCTATCTGGAAAGCCTGCTCGACGAAGCCGTAGCGCGGGCGCGGGCCGTGGTGGAGCAGAAGAACCCTGACCTGCCAGAGACCGAGAAGGCTGCGGTGGCCGAGGCGGTCGGCGTGGGCGCGGTGATCTACAACGACCTCTACCAGGACCCGCGGCGGAACATCAGTCTGGACTGGGAGCGCATGCTCTCGACTGAGGGCAACAGCGCCACCTACCTGCAATACTCGCATGCCCGCTGCTGCTCGATCCTCCGCCGAGCGGCCGAAGACGGCGGCACGGGACCGGAGGACGCCGATCCAACCCTGCTGACCCATCCGGCGGAGACGCGGCTGATCAAGCATCTTGCACGCCTGCCCGAGGCGGTGATCGAGGCCGGAGCGCGTTACGCGCCCTTCGTGATCGCCGAATGGTGCTATGCCACGGCCCGCGAGTTCGGCGTCTTCTTCGAGCAGTGCCCGGTGCTCAAGGCCGACACGCCTGGTCTGCGAGCGGCCCGGCTGGCCCTGGTCGCGGCGACGGCCCAGGCGCTCAGGAATGGGCTGGCGCTGCTGGGCGTCGCCGCACCTGAACGGATGTGAGCGTAGCAGCGGCGCCGAGGAACGGTATGCTTGCTTTCACTACTATCAAGGCCGTCCTGTTCGACATGGACGGGGTGCTGTACCGGGGCAATCAGCCTCTGGCAGGGGCGCGGGAGTTGCTGGCCTTCCTGGACGAACAGGGCCTCGGCTATGCCTGCATTACCAACAACGCCTCGATGACCCCGGCGCAGTACGAGGCCAAGCTGGCGCGAATGGGTTTGAATGTGCCTGCCGGGCGGATCATCACCTCGGCCATTGCCACGGGGCGCGCGCTGCGGGCGATGTACCCGCGCGGCACGCGGGTCTATATCGTCGGCATGGATGGCCTGCGCGAGGCGCTGTTGCACGATGGGCACTTCGTCGAGGATGCGCGCACGGCGGACCTGGTGGTGCAGGGGGCCGATTTCGCCCTCACCTACCACACGCTGCGCACGGCGACGCTGCTGATCCGCGCCGGGGCGCGCTTCGTCGCCACCAACCCCGACCGCACCTTCCCCTCCGAAGAGGGCCTGATCCCCGGCGCCGGGGCAATCACCGCCGCCCTGGTGGCCGCCACCGATACGCAGCCGCTGGTGATCGGCAAGCCGGCACCGACGATGTTCCAGGTGGCCGCCGAGACCCTCGGCGCGCCCCCCACAGCGGTGCTGGTCGTTGGCGACCGCCTGGATACCGACATCGCCGGGGCCGCCGCGGCGGGCATGCCCGCCGCCCTGATACTGACCGGCGTCAGTTCGCGCGCCGAGGCCGAAGCCAGCCCCGTGCGCCCGGCAGCGATCTACGCCGACCTGGGCGCGCTGCTCGAAGAGTGGCGGGCGAAGGTTGCGGATCGATAGCCGCCGAGGCCATGGCCCCAACCGGCAAGCGTCGAGGAACCATCACACCGGGTGACGCCGCGCATACTTGCAACCTGGCCCCGGGTGATGTATGGTAGAAGATAATAATCTGAAAGCAGGATGGGTCGCCCGCCGTGTTCTCAAGGTCCGTCGCAGCTCAATGGTGAACGCTGCAAGCCAGAATGAAAGGAGCGGATCATGAGTGCTGAGAGCGTCTACAAGGTGATAGAGATCGTCGGCACGAGCCTCGAGTCGTGGGAGAAGGCCGCGGCGGTTGCGATGACGACGGCGGCCAAAACCTTGCGCGACATCCGCGTCGCCGAGGTGGTGGCGCAGGATATCCATCTCGATGGAGAGACGCTGGTCTACCGCACAAAGATCAAACTCTCCTTCAAGTATCACGAGGATGAGTAGGGTCTAACATCAACATAGCTGGTTGCCGGGGTATGGAGACGTATGGGTTCTCCATACCCCTTTTTATGGGGCACACTTTTCTAGCAACCCGGAGGGTTGCTCTACACGAGCCGGTCGCCCCTCATCAGGGCCAGCTTCACGCACATACCAGCGGATCTCGTGCCAGACGGCGAATCCGCAGGCGGCGAAGAGCCGGCAGGCAGCCAGATTGGCCGCGCCAGTGCTGAGCAGGGCCGCATCGAGACCGGCGCCGCGCATGGCATGTAACAGGCGCAGCACGAGCGCGCGCCCCACGCCCAGCCTGCGCTGCGAACGTTCTACCCCAACGAACTCGATCCAGCCTGACGCCTGTCCCAGGCGCTCGCGCTCCAGTAACGCAACGACGCCCAGGACATAGCCGGCCAGAGCGCCTGTCGGCCCTACGGCAACCAGGTCCAGCGCAGGCTGGTACCCTGGCGCGCGCATCAGCGCCGCGCGATCGTCGAGATCCTTGTCACAACCTGCGAACACAACGTCGTGGAGCGCGACGATCGCCGCGATGTCGCGCATACCGGCAACGGGCCGGATCACGATACCCGGCGGGACCTGCGGCTCGGCGATCGGGTCGCGCAACGAGCGCCGCATCCGCAGGGTACGCCAGGGATCGGCCTCAAAACCGGCGCGTTCCAGCAGCGCGATGAACCGCCGATCATCGCTGCGGGCAGGTACGAACAGGCAGGGATGTTCACCGCGACCGTGGGTAATTCGGGCGACGCTCTGGAGCCCCCAGGCGAGCATTTCGGTCGCCAGGGCTTCGGTCTCGGCGCCGGGTCTGGCGCAGGCTATCAGGATGCAGGCGTCAAGCAGCAGCGCAGCGCCTACCGGCTGGCCGTGGGCATCTTCCCACACCCGGGTGTCGCAGGCTCCCGCCTGGCGCGCGGCGAGTTCGGCGTGTAACGCGTCAAGCGGCGGCCAGGGATCGCCCTGATCCACTGCTCTGGCAGCGCACCACAGGTCGAGCACGGCATCGAGTTCTTCTGCGCCCTGATAATCGCGCTGGCGGCAGGTAATCATATAGGCGCTCAGACCGTTCGCTGCCGCTCCGCGGCGCGTTGCAGCAAAGCTCGCACCTCGTCGTCGCTCACCTGGGAGAACTCTTCATACCACAGGCCAATCGCGGCGAGCGGCTCCGGGGTTTGCACGACGACCACCTCATCCACCATTGGCTGGAGCAAGGCCACCGTTTCCCGCGCCGCGACCGGCGCGGCAACCACGATACGCGCCGGTTCCTGGGCGCGAGCGGCAACGATGGCAGCGCGCATCGTCGCGCCGGTCGCCAGTCCATCGTCCACCAGAATGACCGTCTTGCCGCGGAGATCGGGCGCCGGGCGCTCTCCACGGTACAGACGCCCCCGGCGGTCTAATTCCTGCCCTTCGCGAGCGGCCACCCAGGCGATCGTATCAGGGTCAATGCGCAGACCGTGCACGACGTCGGTATTGAGCACGCGCACCCCGCCC
Organism: Chloroflexaceae bacterium; assembly: GCA_025057155.1. Lineage (NCBI taxonomy): Bacteria > Bacillati > Chloroflexota > Chloroflexia > Chloroflexales > Chloroflexaceae > Chloroflexaceae bacterium. The sequence goes on along the minus strand of JANWYD010000005.1, from coordinate 202,733 downwards.
TCCGCGATGGCCCCCATGGCCAGTTCTTCCTCGCCGGGAACCCCGAGTTTCCGCACGAGCATGAGGTCCAGCGGGGCATCGAGGGCCATCGCGATCTCGTAAGCTACGGGAACGCCGCCGCGGGGCAGGGCCAGTACGATTGTGTCGGGGCGACCAGCATAGACGGTAAGCCGCTCGGCCAGGGCCCGACCGGCAGCCGCGCGATCATGAAACCGGCGGCCCTGGCCCAGGATCCAGGAATGCAAGCGTTGGAACCCTGCCATAACACACCTCTCTGAGCATCGGTTGATGATCCAGCGTTCACGGCCGAACACCACCCGTCTTTGAGGCGGCAGCGCAACCCTCGGTGTTGCGCGAAAGGGGATCTGATCTCTCCTTATCTGTGACGTGAAACCAGCTTCGATTTTACCACCCTGCGACGAGAAAGAACAAAAACATTCTTGCGGGAAGGTTTCGCTCTCCCAGACTCTCCCGCGCGGCCGCTTCGCTCACCTCTGCAGCTACTTCTGGCAGGACGGCGCTCCACCCACCCCTTGCTTTTGCGGCGAGCCAGGGTGCGGAACACCCTGATCGTCACTAAGAGGAAAGGGCCTGAGAGAACGGCGGCCTTCCAGAGCTGCTGATCAGGCAAGAGCAGGGAGACGCAGAGGAGAGCCTGGAGTCCTTCGCTGCGAGGAGCACGGCGAAGCGCCGCGCGGCGCCGCAAACCAGCCCTACACTGCTCCGGGCCGGCAAAGCCACGGCGAGCGTAGGGTCACAACCTGGCGCAGAGTCAGGGCATCAGCACCTGACCAGGGACCGAGGGGAACGGTGGGGGCAACTCTTCCAGCACCCCGATACCGCCTGTCTCGGGGCTGCCATAGACGGTAATGTCAGCCATGTCGCGCCCCAGATCCTCGTGGAGCGCAATAACCGCCGCACCGCGCGTCATCACCGTGACGCGCCTGCCATCAACTGCGTAGCGGTACGCGGCCTCGGCCACATAACCCTTGGCCGCCAACGCCGTCTCGATCACCGGCAGGAGTTCGCGCAGGCACGTGTAGCGATCCAAGGCTTTCCTCTCTTTACACTATTCTCGACCGCGCCCGAAACCACAGGCACGCATTCTTTGATGTCCCGGCAGCGGAGTAGCCTACAGACTATGAATGCCGCCGGACATTTCTAAGTGTAGTGGAGCAAGAGGCCGGCTGCCATACGTGGTGATGCAGGTTAAAGACCCGTAATTGTACGGGTTGTACCCGCGGTGAGATGCCCCCAAAATAAGGCACAGTAGCGCAACCCTCCGGGTTGCGCTACCGTCAGCCTATGCGCCGTCCGGGTTACTCGGCGAAGGCAAGCGGCGTGGCCCCAACGAGGCGACGCAGGTCGCCATAGCGCATGCGGATGGCGTCACGGTGCGTCCCCGCCGTGAACGTGACCTGTTCCTCGTCATCAAGGTGCAGATCGCTGTAGACCGGCGCTCCGAAGAGCGACCCGAAGGGCGGCAAGGCTCCCACTTCGCAGGTGGGGAAACGCTCGGCAATCTCCGCTTCGCTGGCGAGACGCACCCGGGAGGCGCCCAGGGCCTGCTGGAGAGCCTCGAGGTTTACCATGCGCGGGGCGGGGAGCAGCGCCAGCGCCAGATCATCATCAACCCGCACCACCACGGTTTTGATGAACCGGCGCCCCGGAGTGTGCGTGTCCTGCGCGGTTTCCTGCGCGGTAAAGTCGGCGCGATGGTGTATCAATTCAAAGGGAACCGCCGCTTCGCGCAGCATGTCCATGACTTGATCAAGAACGTTGCTCATTGGAAATCTCCTTTCTTTTCAGTGTGAACCTGTTGTGATGAAGATTAAGTATCCAAACCGGTATTCGCCCCGTAGCCCGGCGGCTGAAGCCGCGGGCTACCCATGCGAAGCCCGCCTGCGCGGGCTATACCAGATAACATCGGCACGCCCGGGTTGCCCCACGCCTCCGCCCGCCGGGACGCTCCGGTTGCCGCACATCCCGATCCACCGGGGTGTCAGGCGCTCCCTGCGCCCCGCTGCTACAGCATCGTCTGCGCAATCAGGCGCGCCAGCACCTCAGCCTGGTTCAGGGCCAGGTCCACGCCCATTTCAGGGATGAACATCCAGGTGTTGTGGGGATTGTTCACCCGTGCGACGGCCTTCGGCACGTTGAAGGCAAAGCGCGCCAGGCTGGTGATCACCAGGTTCGTCGCGTCGGTGCCGGTGACGGCGGCAACCAGATCGGTGGCGTGAATGCCGGCCATCTCCAGCGCCTCGGGGTCGGTGCCATTGCCGTGGATCACCGTAGCATCAGGCAGGACCTCGCGCAGGGCCCCGGCCGTCGCCTCATGCATCTCGACGATGGTTACCGCGTGCCCCTCTTCCAGGAGCAATCCAGCCAGGTATGACCCCACCTGCCCGCCGCCAACGATCAGCACGCGCATAGCCGGCCTCCTTTACTGTCGCAGTAGAGCCGCCAGGTGGTCGGTGGCCACTGTTAGCACGACCAGGTGCAGCAGATCGCCCGCTTCGAGGCGCGTGGCCGGCTGGGGCAAAAAGGTGCGCCCGCCGCGACTGATCGCCGCCACCTGGATCTCCCCGGGCGCCGTTATCACACTGACCGGACGCCCCACCAGCAAGGGGGGCACGGCGACGGTGAGCAGATCCACATCGCTGCCCAGGCTCGCCACTGGCTCAAGCTCGGAGTAGCTCAACAGTTCGGCAATGCGGCTGATGCCCCAGGTTGTTGTACAGACGGTCTGCACGCCAAGGCGCCGATAGACCTCGGCGGCGCGCGGGTGGTAGACCCGCGCCACGACCCGCGGCACCCGGAAGACCAGGCGTGCCAGCCGGGCGGCGACGATGTTGACGTCGTCGCTGGGGGTTACAGCGGCGAGAGCGTCCTGGTGGTCAATACCCGCTTGAAGCAAGAGCCGCCGGTCGAGCACGTCGCCGACGAGGGTGCGCCCGCGAAAGCCCGCAGGCAAGTGGGCCAGGGCCGCAGCGACCGGTTCGATCACCGTGACGCTGTGACCGGCGTAGCTGAGCCGCGCGGCCAGTCCTGAGCCAATGCGGCCACAGCCAAGGATGATGACACGCATCGCTCACCTCCCAGAATAGACTCCAGGCGCCGGAAGGGGTGCCTGCCGGCGCCGGTAGCGACGCAGCACGGCCTTGCGCGCTTCGTCGGCGATCAGCAGCACGGGGGTGCACGCCAGAAACACCAGCCAGCTTGCCGCGGGCAACGGGGCTGTACCGAAGACCCATTGCAGCAGCGGCAGGTAGACGATGGCAACAATCAGCGTCAGTTCCACCGCGATGCCGATCCAGATGAGACGGTTGCGGCCCGGTCCGACGGTCAGGATCGAGGTCTCTTCGGTGCGCTGGGCGAACAGGTTGCCGATCTGGGTCGCTACAATCGCCGCCAGGGTCATGGTGGTCGCCGTCTGGTAGAGGGGGCCACTGCCGGGCAGATCGAGCCACTGCCCCGCGTAACCGGCGCCCCAGTAGATGGTGTAGAAGGCCAGCATCGCCGCCGCGCTCTGGATCAGGCCGAGAAAGCAGAGCGAGCGCAGCAGCAACCCGCGTGTGATCAGGTGCTCCTCCCGCCGGCGCGGGGGACGATCCATCACCCCTGCTTCGGCTGGTTCGGCGCCGAGGGCCAGGGCCGGCAGCAGGTCGGTGCCCAGATCAATCGCCAGCACCTGCATCACTGTCAGCGCCAGCGGAATGCGCCCGCCACTCAAGGCGAAGAGCACGAAGGGCACGGCTTCAGGCACGTTGCTGGTGAAAATGTAGGTCACAAACTTGCGTATGTTGGCGTAGACGGCGCGCCCCTCTTCAACTGCATGCACGATGGTGGCGAAATTGTCGTCGGTGAGAACCATGTCCGCCGATTCGCGGGCCACGTCGGTGCCGGCCATGCCCATCGCCACGCCGATGTCGGCCTGTTTGAGCGCGGGCGCATCGTTCACCCCGTCGCCGGTTACAGCCACGACCAGGCCCATACGCTGTAACGCCGCGACGATCCGCAGCTTGTGCTCGGGTGCGACGCGGGCGAAAATCACCTCCTCGCGGAGGATCTGGTCCAGCTCGGCGTCAGGGAGCGCGTCGAGTTCCACCCCCGTCACCAGGCGCGGATGCTCCTGCCGCACCAGGTCGAGGCGCCGGGCGATGGTCGTGGCCGTCAGCCCATCGTCGCCGGTGATCATCACGATGCGAATGCCTGCCCGGTGACACCTGGCGACCGCCTCGGCCACCTCCGGGCGAGGCGGATCGTACATCGCCGCCAGGCCCAGGAAGGTCAGGTCACGCTCGACCGCTTCGGCCTGATGCGGAGGCTGGTCCTCGGGCAACTGGCGCTGCGCCACCCCCAGCACCCGCAACCCGCTCCGGGCGAGCCGGTCCTTGACTGTGCGCACCTCGGCCCGCAGCCGCTCATCGAGAGGCACATCGCGACCGGAGAGGCGAATGGTTGTACAGCGGGCCAGCACCTCGTCGGGCGCGCCCTTGGTATACACCCGCGCGCCGCCAGCGCCATGCACCGTGCTCATCAGTTTGCGACGCGACTCAAACGGCAACTCGTGGATGCGCGGCTCGGCGCGGGCCAGCGCTTCCGGGTCCAACCCTCCTTTCCGCGCCACAACCTGCAGCGCCGCCTCGGTCGGGTCGCCAAGGACGCTCCAGCCGCTCAAGTTGCCATGGCCGGCGGGAGCGGCGCCTGGCGGCAGGAGCCGGGCATCGTTGCAGAGGGCGCCGGCGCGCAGCAGGTCGTACAGGTCGTCGCCCGGAACGGGGCGACAGGGCTGACCATCGGCACTGATGCCGCCAGCGGGGTCGTAGCCGCTGCCGCTCACCTCAAACTGCCGGCCACCGGCCCAGAGGTAGCGCACGGTCATGGCGTTCTGCGTCAGGGTGCCAGTTTTGTCGGTACAGATCACCTGGGTGCAGCCGAGGGTCTCGACAGAGGAGAGACGTTTGACCAGCGCGTGCCGGCGGGCCATGCGCTGCACCCCGATGGCCAGGGCCAGGGTGACCGTGGGCAAAAGCCCTTCCGGCACGAAGGCGACGATCATGCCCATGGCGAAGATGAAGCTGTCGACGAGACCAATCCGCACCACGCCTACGGCGAGCGCAAAGAAGAGCGCGCCGACGCCGATCGCGATGGCGCTGACGACGCGGGTCAGGCGCGCCAGTTCTAGCTGCAAGGGACTGGGGGCCTCGGTAACGCTCTGGGTCATCCGGGCGATCGCGCCGAAGGCGCTGCGCATCCCCGTGGCGAAGACGAGCGCCTTCCCCCTGCCAGCGACCACCGTGGTGCCGGCGAAGACCACATTGGGCAGCGCGGGGCCGGTCTCGGGGCCGGCGTAGGTTTCAGCGTGTTTGGAAACGGCGCGCGCCTCGCCGGTGAGCGTGGCCTGATCAACCCGCAACTCGACCGCCTCGACCAGACGACCGTCGGCAGCGACGAGGTCGCCTTCGGCCAGCAGTAACAGGTCGCCGGGCACAATCTCGTCACGCGGCACCTCTTGCACGCTGCCATCGCGCAGCACGCGCGCCCTGGCTGGCAGCAGTGCACGCAGGGCGGCGGCGGCCCGTTCCGCCCGGTACTCCTGCCAGAAGCTGAACAACCCGTTGATCAGCGTGACCGTCCAGATGGCCACACCCAGTTGGGGCAACTGCACCAGAAAGGCGATTGCCCCGGCGATCCAGAGGAGGATCGCCATCAGGTGCGTGAAGTTCTCGACGAAGGTCCCGATCAGGGGCCGGCCCCTGACCGTCTGGAGGGTGTTTGGACCATAGCGACGCAGGCGCGCCGCAACTTCCGAGGCCGAAAGTCCGCCGGGACGGGAGTTGAGCGCGGTGTAGGCTTCAGCGACCGATACGCTCCACGGCGCCAATTCGGCTGTGAACTGGTCGGCGGTTTTCATAGGTGAATCTCATGCAGCGAAGCCGCACAACACTGCCGTGAATAATGGGAAACCGGGTTTCCTCCGACCCTATCCACCGCGGCGCCAGGCGCCCCGGCACCGGTTCCGGCGTGGGGAAACCGGGTTTCCCCACGCCCCTGCCTGATGGGAGGGTTGGCCGCAGATTACTCGGTCTCAGGCGCCAGGCCGTGCTGGAGGGCATAGCGCACCAGGTCGGCGACGCTGTGCAGCCCGAGCTTATGCAGCAAGCGAGCGCGGTGCCACTCCACGGTACGCACGCCGATGCCCAGGCGTTCGGCGATCGCCGCGCTGGTCAGGCCCTGAGCCACCAGGCTCAGCACCTCGCGCTCGCGGGGGCTCAGGTTCTCGGTGTTCGCAGTTGCCGCGCCAGCGCGCTCGCCAGCAAAGGAACTGATCGCCCGCTCGGCCAGGCGCGGGCTGAGATAGCGCTGCCCGGCAGCCACCTGAGCGATGGCGTGCAAAAAATCATCGGCGAGGGACTCCTTGAGCACGTAGGCCATCGCCCCTGCGCGCAGGGCCTCGCGGACGTGCGGTTCGTCGCCGTGCATGGAGAGGACAATCACGCGCGTCTCCGGGACCTGGGACACCACGGCGCGCGTCACATCAATGCCGCTCATCCCAGGCATGCTCAGATCGACTATCAGGATGTCAGGGCGATGCGCGCGCACCAGGGCCACGGCTTCGACGCCGGTGGCGGCCTCGCCGACAACCCGGCACTGCAAGCGCGTCTCCAGCAGCAGGCGCAATCCTTCGCGCACCAGGTGGTGATCATCGGCGAGCACCAGGGTCAGACCTTTCGTAGACATTTGTTAGCTCCCTGAACCGTGCACGCCAGGCTGAGAGGCCCAGGCCCTCCCACACGGCTGCGCCGCATGCCAACGGGTTGTCAGGTTTGTTCCTGGACGAGCCGGGCGCTCCCGGACCCTCCCGCCTCTCAGGTGCAGGGTTTTTCGAGCGAGAAGGGGTTTTCGGCATTCCAATGCGCTTACGGTCCTTACCCCCGTCCCCCTCTCCCGCTCGCGAGAGAGGGGGAGTTGGGCGTCCCAATGTCCCGGATGGCGCATGCGACGCGAGGATGCGCCGGAAAACCCTACGCCTGAGAAGACCCTCCCGCCCGGCTGCGCCGCGCGCCAACGGGTTGTAAAGAGTTTTCCTGGGAGAGACATGCCCTCTCAGGCCCGCCCTCCGGGCAGGGGTGTAAGGAACTCAGGCTTCCCCGCCCTCTTCCAGGAGGCAGGGGCGCCCCTCCTCACCCTCCCCCGCCTCGCGGCGCTCGGCGCGGGAGGGTGAGGAGCTACGACGCGCTTTGCGCCAGCGCCTTGCCTGCGGCGGGACGCGCCAGATACGCCGCCCGCGCCTTGCGCGCCGCCTCGCGCGCCAGGGCCGGGCCATCGCGACGCGCGCCCACCAGGGTCACATCCGGCGGCGCGGCGGCCAGCAACAGCCGTGGCGCGGGCACGGTCGCCAGAGCCGGGTCGGCCCAGGCCGCCAGAGAGAGGATCAGCAGATCGGCCCCGGCCAGGCTGGCGTGGCGCTCCAGGACCTCGCGCTCATCGCAGACGATCAACGTGGCGCCGGGCAACTCATGACCCAGGGCCGCCACCAGATGCTCGCGGAGCGACTCGCCGGCCACGATGCCAACCCGCCAACCTGCGCCGAGGCTGCCGCGCGCCGCGCCGGCCCGTCGCAGCCCGGCCGCGTAGGCCACGGCGATCGCCGCGCCCAGAACGGCATAGCCCGCCAGTTCACTGATCTGCGCGACTACCCCCGGCCCACCCTGGCCGAGGAGCGTCACCAGCAGCAGTCGAATGCACTGCGTCAGGGCGACCACTGCGGCGATCACCCCGAAGAGCAGGCCGGCGTACAGATAGATGCGCCGGATGACCGCCCGTTCCTCCTCGGCGCTGCTGCGGGCCAGACGCTCGTTCCAGCGGCTGGCCAGCCCGTAGACCGGCAGAGTAACGATGGTCGTAGCCATGTACCAGCTCAATGCCTGGCGGCCAATGTCGCCGACCACCTCTGCACTGAGCCGGCTCCGCAGCAGGGTGGCGATCAGCCCGCTCAGACCGAAGTACAGCGCCACCAGGCTGACCGCGGCGACCAGGTAGCTGATCAGGCGCCGGGCGGCGCCGACTCGCTCCTCGGCGCCGCTGAAGCGCGCCGTCAGCACCATCTGCTCGCGATGGTAGAATAACACCGGCAGGGCCACGGCGAGGGCCGCGACTGCCGTCGTCTGGGCGGCAAAGGCGCCCGGCCAGGTCTCCAGACCCCACAGCAGCCGAAATGTGGCGGCCAGGAGCGCGGTCAGACCAGTCAGGGAAGCGATCAGGGCGCCAACGATAACCAGCGCCAGGTAGACCTGCCGCAAGCTCGAGGCGAGTTCATCGGCCCGGAGCGGACCGGCAACACGGACCAGGCGGCGCGACCACAGTTCGTGGGCCAGCCAGAAGCTCAACCCGATCGCCAGCGTAGCGATGCTATCCAATACCTGCACAGTCAGGAGAGGCTGACCGAAACCGAAGCGCTGGAGCAGGACATTGATCAGTGCGCCCGCTCCGAACGCTGCCAGCGCCAGGCTCACCCAGAGTATCAAGACCATGTACCAGCGGCGCAGGGTCGCGTTGGGGCCGCTACGCTCCACCTGGACGCGGTCGGCGCCAGTGACGCGCCAGTGGGCCGCCCAGATCACGCCGCACACCAGCGCGGTTGCCAGCGGCGCGACGAGCGCAAGAGCCGCGCCGTCCTGCCCCATCGCTGTGAGAGCCAGGGCCAGGGCCTCGCGGCTGGCCATCAGGGCGCCAAGGGCCGCGACAAGCAGCACCGCGTAGAGGTACAGCCGGCGCAGCGGCGAAGCCTGACCTTCGGGCCGGGCGGCATCGCGGCGGATAAACAGCCAGTGGCCAACCCACAGGGGCATACCGACCACTACCAGCGCCACAGCGCCCGCCAGGCGCAACACTGCGCCTTCGGCGCCGATTGGAGGGCCGCCGAGCCAGCGCTCGACAATAAAGGCCAGCAGCGCGGACGTCCCGGCACCGAGCATTTGCAACCCGATGAAGGCCGCGACATAGAGATAGAGCCGTCGCGCCACCTGGATTGCCATGGACGCGCTCCTCACGGATTTTAGATTTTGGATTTTGGATTTTGGATTTTGTACCAGGTTCTCGTGGACACTTGCGAATTGAATGGCGGCACGATGGCTTCACAGGCCCTTTCGCCGACACTCATTCCGCAAGTATCCACAAGAACCTGGTATTACAGATAGCCTGGCTGTTACCAGCGAGACGCCGACCGCGGCCACCCCCAATCCAAAATCTAAAATCTAAAATCCAAAATCCAAAATTCCCCCTAGGCAAACCACCAGCCAACGATGCGCCAGCTCTCGCCATCGCGCTCGAGCAGCAGATCGTACTGCGTGCTCCACTGGTTGCCCCCGAAGAGGCCCCCCGGCTCGAAGCGGGTGACCGTCACTGTCACCGTTGCGGTGCCATCGTGGATGGCGACGCGATCCACGCGCATCTCGCCGTTGCGCACGTCGGGTATCTGGTTCTGAAACTCGGCCAGTGACCGCTCCTGTTGCGCTTTCGCGCTGAGAAAGCCATACGCAGCGGCATAGTCGCCACGGTACACAGCGTCGAAAAACCGCTGGACAACCCCTTCGGGCGTGGAGAGCGGGGCGAAAACGGGCTGCTGGCGCGCGCTTAGCGGTATGCTAAGCAGGGCGATGACAATCAACAGCGCCGCCCCGCCCACCAGCGCCCAGAGGCCCCAGTTGGGTCCTGCCTGTCGCGCCCCGGAGAGTGATTGTTGGGAAGCTGTGTTGGTGTTCATCTATGTCATTCCTTATGCGGACTCGTCGCCATACTCAAGAACGATAAAGGGTTTTGCGGCGAGGGATGGGACCTCACTAACTGGTCTGTAAACAGAGTCTTTCGCTACACCCCCGCCCCCTCCCCAACCCTCCCCCGCTAGGGGAGGGTGTCCGGCTCCTCCCTCCGTTGGGAGGAGGCTGGGAGGGGGGCGGAAACGCCAGGAAACTTGCTTTAACGACCGCTAAGGCTCCCGCCCGCGATCGCGCCGCCAACAACGGGCATACAGCAGATGTTCCGGCAGGGCTGTGCCCCTGGCGACCCCAGACCGTAAAGAACGCAAAAGGGTTGCGCCCTCCCCAACCCCCGCAACCCCCGCGACCCCTGCGCGTGGCTTACTGTCATATCAGTATAGCAAACCCGTTCCGGTAAGTGGGTTACTCTGACGCAATACGTTGTAAGCGTCCATGCACTCAGGCGCGTGGGCAGCAGCGGGCCGCCAGTAAAGACCCCTTCCCTACCGGTATCGGTTTGTTTTCGCCGTAGCGCGCCAGAACAGGCTATACTGGGATCAACGAGGGGCGGCTCGCTGCTGGTTGCTGCCCTGTTTTGTGTGCGCTTCTCCCTCCCTGCCGCCCCTTCCCGCCGTCGCGTATCCGTTAACGGTGACGGTGGCAGGAGACGGTCCGGGAGGGAAGCGTGTCTATGGATCAAGGCATGTTTCAGACCCACGTGTTCTGGCCTGAGAAATGCTCCACGGTTCAACCGACCGGTCGGGTGGAGGTGTGGAGATGTAGAGGTGTGGAGATGTAGAGCTGTAAAACCATCCTCATACACTCCACATCTCCACACCTCCACACTTACGCATGCCTGATTCGGTAGAGCCGTTGCAGCGTGGAGATGAGGGCCAGACGGTCAAGCTGGTTTGAAGCGTGCCTGCGGCTTCCGCCTCCAGCGGTCGTGGAGGTTGGAAGCGGAGGGTGCGAAGATGCAGACGATCCTGGTTCCTCTTGATGGTTCCCCATTTGGCGAACATGCCCTGCCAATGGCCGTGACGCTGGCCCGGCGCGGCAACATCCAGATCGCCCTGGCCCACGTGCACCATCTATTTGCGCCCTCGCTCGCGCCCACCGGCGCACCGGTGGTTGACCCGCGGGTAGACGCCGTGTTGCGCGAGGATGAGGAGGCGTATCTGGCCGATGTCGCGCGCCGTATCGCAACGCTATGGAACGGGCCGGTGACGATGACGCTGCTGGAGGCGCCGGTGGCCGAGGCCCTCTGCCAGCATGCGGATCTGATCGGCGCCAGCCTGATCGTGATGAGCACCCACGGGCGCGGCGGCCTGGCGCGGGCCTGGCTGGGCAGCGTGGCCGACCGCATGATCCGCCTGTCGAAGACGCCAATCCTGTTGCTGCACCCTGAAGACGGTACGCCTGACCTGGCTCGCGAACCGAAGCTGCATCATTTCCTCGTACCGCTGGACGGTTCGCCGCTGTCCGAGCAGATTCTCCCCCACGCCACCTGGCTGGGGCGCCTGGTTGGCGCGCGCTACACCCTGCTACGGGTGATCGAGCCGGCCGTGCGAGGGTTCGCAGTCAGCGGGGTCGAACCGATGGTGGATGTCGAGGCGCAGGAACAGGCCTGGCAGCAAGCCACTGCGGATCTGGAGCGGATAGCAACCCGCCTGCGCGGTGAAGGTCTGACCGTTGCGCCTGAAGTGCGGGTGGGCCGGCCCATCGCCGAAATCCTGGAATGCGCCGCCGAGCGAGAAGTTGACCTGATCGCCATGAGCACCCATGGTCACGGCGGGCTGACCCGCCTCCTCCTCGGCAGCGTCACCGATAAAGTGCTGCGCAGTGCTGGCGTGCCGGTGCTGGTGTTCCGCCCGCCGGAAGCCAGGTAGAGGAAGCCGATGCACATCATGACCCTGGCCTGCGACCTCGACGGCACCCTGGCCGAGCACGGGCAGGTCGCGCCGGAGACCTGGGGGTTGCTGCAACGGCTGAAGAGCGCGAACTGGACGCTGCTCCTGGTGACCGGCCGCACCTTGAAGACCTTCACCCCGCACGGGCCGTTCGCCGAGGTGTTCGACGCGATCGTGGCCGAGGACGGCGCGGTGGTGTACTTCCCTCACCGCGACATTGTGACCCTGCCCTTTGGCCGGCTCAACCCCGCCTTGATCGAGCGGCTCAGCAATCTGGGCGTGCCGCTGGAGCGGGGGCTGGCGATTGTCGCCACCCACACGCCCCACGACCTGGTAGTGCTCAAGGTGTTGCACGAGGTGGCCGGCGGGGCGACGGTTGAGTATAACCGCGGGGCGGTGATGGTGCTGCCTCCGGGGGCCACGAAAGGCACGGGGCTGCGCTACGCCTTGCGTGAACTGGGCCGCTCGCCCCGCAGCGTCATCGCCTGCGGCGATGCGGAAAACGACCGCAGTCTCTTCGAATGCGCTGAACTGGCGGTCGCAGTGAGCAACGCCACCGAGGATGTGCGCGCCCTGGCCGACGTGGTGCTGCCGGAGCCCGACGGCGCCGGAGTCCGCGCCCTGGGCGAACGGCTGTTGCGCAACGAACTTCCGGTCTACCGCCAGCGCCCGGAGCGCATGCTCCCGCTCGGGGAACGCCCTGATCGCACGCCCGTGCAACTCGACCCCTTCTGGCTGCTCGATGGCGCGCTGGCCATCGTCGGCGCCAGCGGCGGCGGCAAATCCTGGCTGGCCGGCCTGCTGGCGGAGGAACTGCTGCGCCGCGGCTACCAGATCTGCCTGATCGATCCCGAAGGCGACTACCGGACTATGCGCGCCTTCCCGCACACCCTGCTGCTCGGCGGCGCCAGCGCGCCCCTGCCCCCGGTGAGCGACGTCGTGACCCTCAGCGAGTACGCCGAGACGAGCCTGGTGCTCGACCTGTCGCTGGAGACGCATGAGCGCCGCGTGAGCTACGTAGCCGGCCTGCTCCACGAACTGGCTTGCCTGCGGGCGCGCCACGGCCGGCCGCACTGGCTGCTGATTGACGAGGCCCAGAGTTTCTGCCTGTCGCCTGAGCACGATTTCGCAACCGTCCTCTGCCGGCTGATACGGGAAGGGGGCGTTGGCATCGTCAGCTACCAGCCCAGCCGCCTGCCGCGGTCTATCCTTGAGGCGATTGATCACTGGCTGGTGACCCGTCTCGTCGCGCCCGAAGAGCAGCGTTGCATCGCGGCCCGGTTAGCGCGCTGCCCCGGCTGGGCTGAACTGGCGCCATCTCTCGGCGACCTGCCCCGTGGCCAGGCTTACCTGTGCGTGGCCAGTCGCTCGGCAGATCCGGCGCCGCCCCAACCGGTGCAGTTTCGCGCTCGACCACGCACGGTGCCGCACATCCGGCACCTGCACAAGTATCTGCGGGCGCCGCTGCCCTACGACAAGCGCTTCCACTTTCACGACGGGCAGGGGCGCTACCTTGGCGAGAGCGCGGCGAACCTGTGGGAACTGCGCGCCGCGCTGGCCGCGCTCCCGCTGGACTCGCTGCGCTACCACGTGGAACGGGGCGACCTCGAGCGCTGGATCACGCAGGTGCTGCGCGACCCTGAACTGGGACGACAGATCGGCAAAGTCGCCCGGCGTCGCTTCGAGGGCGAGGCGCTCCGCCAGGCGCTGGTGGCGGTGGTCAGCGAACGCTACGATGAACTCGATAGTCTGGTCTAATCCTGAGAGATATATTTATGGAACTCGAACTGGTCCTGCTTGGCGCCTACCTCAGCCAGCATTTCGGAGCGCCTGTGGAGGTGCTGGAACTGGCTTCTCTGGGCGGAGCGCCCCCTCCGCCCGATGAGGGCATCCGCCCCGGCACGCTCAAGCTCCTGGGTTACGGCGAACCACTGTTGATCCGCTACCGCCGCGATGGAGAAGAACGGCGCGCCGTGTTGCATACCATGGCCGCCAACCAGTTTGGTCATGAGCGGCGCGCCGACCGCGCCGCCAATATGATCCTGAGCTACGACTGCTTTAACGACCTGCCCCGCCACGTGCGCGCCCTGGACGTGGGCGTGCTCGATCCCGGCGGGGGCCTGCGTTCCATCGGCGCGGGCGAGGTGTTTCTCCTCACCGACTACGCCGAGGGACAGATCTATGCTGAGGATCTGAAACGCATGGTCGCAACCGGCAGCGCGGACGAGGCGGATCTGGCCCGGGCGCGGGCGCTGGCGCTGTACCTGAGCGAGATCCACCAGCTCCGGCGCGATGAACCGGCCCTCTACCGGCGGCACCTGCGCGACGTGTTCGGCAGCGGTGAAGGCATCGTCGGCCTGATTGACAGTTACCCGCCCGACTACGCCCTGGCCCCGCCCGCCTGGCTGGAGCGCGTTGAAACTCGCCTGGTAGCCTGGCGGAACCGCCTTAAGGCCCACCCGGAACGGCTCGCTCAGATCCACGGCGACTTCCATCCCTTTAACGTGCTCTTCGGCGAGGGAACAGACTTCACTCTGCTCGACCGGAGCCGGGGGCCCTGGGGCGAGCCTGCCGACGATGTAAGCGCCATGGCGATCAACTACCTGTTCTTCTCGCTGCAACGCTCCGGCGCTCTGGCATCGCCCTTCGATGAACTGTGGACCATCTTCTGGCAAACCTACCTCGCGCACACAGGCGACGAGATGCTGTTACGGGTCGTGCAGCCCTTCCTCATCTGGCGCGCCCTGGTGATTGCCAGCCCCCTCTGGTACCATGTGGCCGATGATGTGCGGCGCAGTCTGTTCCGCTTCATCGAGCGGCTGCTCGAGACCCCGGTTTTCGATCCCGGGGAGGTGGGGGCGTACCTGAGGTAAACGGAGGATGCGTGTTCAGTGTTGCCGCCGAGCACGCGGAGGAGCGTAGAGGACGAGCTTCTGGAAGCCCGCTACGGCGCGACGGTGTGCGGCGGAACGGAGGCGCTACCGCGGGGAAACCGCGCTCTCGGTCTATTCAGGGGCAAGAAACGGCACCTGCCGCAGAATGCGCTCCACGGCGGCCTCGACCGGCTCGCGGTCGCTATCCACAATCACCTCGGCCGCCTCGGGCGGCTCGTAGGGTACGTGCAGGCCCGGCAGATCGGCGATCTCGCCAGCGGCGGCGCGGGCGTACAGACCCTTCGGATCACGCTTACGGCACACCTCCGGCGAGCAACGCACCCAGACCTCGGCGAAGCGCGGCGCCAGGGCCAGCCGCGCCACGGCGCGATAGGCGCGCCGGTGGGCTGTAGCAGCGACAAGCACATTGGCGCCTTCCTGGTTCAACAGGCGCGCCAGGGCCGCCAACTGGCCGTAGAACCGGTCGCGAGCCGGCCCACTGTACCCCGCCTCCGGCGCGAGCACCGGGCGCGCCGCATCAGAGTCCAGCACCACGGCTACGACTCCGCGGCGCCACAGACGCTCCTGCACCGCGCGGGCGAGCGTCGTTTTGCCCGCGCCGGGCAAGCCCGTGAACCAGATTGTCCACCCAGGGGGCACGGCAAAGATCCTGCGCGAGGTTGAGGTTCCGGGAGGGCCAGGCCCTTCCGGGAACATTGCTAACATACTGTGAACGCCGGTTTCCTCATCTGCCGGAAAATACGAGCGCCACGGGCGCGGAAAGCTGGTCTTTTCACCCCCGTGGCGCTATGATTAATCGCTCATCAGCCGATCACGCCGAAACCTCCGCGGGCCTGGCCTCCTCCTTCAACTCGATCTTCCTGGGTTGCGGCGCAGCCAGTTTGGGGAAGACGATCTTCAACACGCCGTCCACAAAGGTGGCCTCAGGCTTCTCGAGATCAACGTACTCGGGGAGCGTCACCCGGCGGAGGAAGGCGCCGTAGTGCACCTCGCGGCGCAGATAGTGCTCCTCTTTCACCTCCTCGCTAGCGCGGCGCTCGCCCTTGATCGTCAGAGTGTTGCCGCTGAGAGTGATGTCAATCTCCTCGCGCTTGATGCCGGGGAGATGCACCTCCACCGTCAGCCCCGCGTCGGTCTCGTAGATGTTCATCGCCGGCTGGTCGCGGAAGCCCGCCAGCCAGTCGCTGCTCGGCCGCAGGAGCGCCTCATCGAAGAAGCGGTTAAAGGAATCGCGTAGCGCTCGCATCTCACGGAACGGATCCCAGCGCTCAATCATGGTTGCATCCCTCCTTCCAGCCGCCGGGACAGGGCCAGCCTATCAGGTCGGGAATGCGTAACCAGTTGTTGTATAACGCACGCGGCACGGCCCTGTGCCCGGCGACTGTCTATAGGTACACCTTCGAGCGTCCTGCCTGTTTGGAACAACCTCAACGGGCGCCAGGCAGTCCGCTCGCACCTGCCGTAATTATAGCGCAACCCGGCGCGCTGTCTACTCGTACTTCTCCGGGATGCCGCCCCGTAGTGGTACGAGGGGGCGTGGAGGTGTGGAGGTGTAGAGGTGTGGAGGTGTGGAGGTGTGGAGAGACGCCGACTCTACTAACATCTCCACATCTCCACATCTCCACACCTCCCCACAGGCTCAGCCGACGACCCTAGCGGCGTCCCGGCATCTGTTCAGGAGAGGTGAGGGGCAGGGCGGCGCGAATGCTCGTGCCTGCGCCGGGCGCCGAGGTGATCGTCAGCGTGCCGCCGAGGAGCGCCACCCGCTCGGACATGCCCGACAACCCGCTAGAGCGGTACGGGTCAAGCGCGGCGGGGTCGAAGCCGCGCCCCTGATCCTCCACCAGCACGTGCAACTGGTCATCCTCGATCCACACCCGCACCGTCACCTCGGTAGTTTCAGCATGGCGAGCCACATTGGTCAGAGCCTCCTGGATAATGCGGTAGACGACCAGCTCGAGCATCGGGGAAAAGCGCCGGTCAATGCCGATCTGCGTGAGATGGACCCTGACGCGGGTCTGAGCAGTGTAGCGCTCGGCGAGCCAGTCGAGAGTCGGGCGCAGGCCCAGGTCATCGAGCATAGGCGGGCGCAGGTCGAGGGAGAGGTGGCGCACACGGGCGATCAGCTCGCCAACGGTGCGGCGGGCCTGAGACAGGTAGGCGGCAGCGACAGCAGCGTCGCCCTGCGGGTCAATCGAGAGCAGCAGCAAGTTGAGGCCGGTGAGCAACTGGCCGATCTCGTCGTGCATCTCGGCGGCGAGGGCGCGCCGCTCGGCCTCCTGGGCCTCCAGCAGGCGCTGGGAGAGGGCGCGCAACTGATGGTGCCCGGCGTGGGACTCGGCGGAACGAACGCGCGAGATGTCAGCCCAGCTCACCACCAGCCCCTCGAAGACCGGCTCGAGGCCACGCAACGGCCGCAAGGCAACCAGGAACCAGCGCCCATCAGGATGGCGCGCTTCGCGCTCCAGCGGCGCGAGCGTCTCGCGCACGCGAACAGCATCGGCGCCGAGATTCAACGGGGTGAGCGGCCAGGCAAGGTCATCCAGGCGTTTGCCCAGATCGGCGGCCTGGAGGTGCAGCATGGCAACCGCCGCGGGAGAGGCCCGGCGCAGCCGGAGATCCCGATCCAGGGCCAGCAGGCCAACGCCGGTAGCGGCCACCAGCCGCGCCAGATCGGCCTCCTGGGGGCAGGGGTCGCCGGAGAGAGGCGGCAGCCAGATCTCGGAGGCAAGGGCCGCATCCGTCGCCGGGAGCGCTCCAGGCGCCCCGGCGGCGCGAGCGGAGGATTTGCGCGAGCGACGGGTCATGGCGGCCTCCCTGCGCTTCCTGGCCATTCCTGTTGTATCTGGCGCATGCGCATCACCGCCCGGTCTCATAGGCGCCCCAGATACAACAACTCCAAAATCCCAAATCCAAAATCTAAAATGGCATCAGGCGATCAGCACCCGCACCCCGAGGCGCTCAAGGGCGGCGCGAGCGTCTTCCGGCAGCCCGGCGTCGGTCACGACCGTATGGATGGCGTTCAGGGGTGCGACCTTGATGAACCCCGTGCGGCCCCACTTGCTCGAATCGGCCAGCAGAACAATCTGGCGCGCCGCGCGCACCATGGCGCGCTTGATCTGGGCGATCTCGATGGTCGAATCGGTCACCCCTGCTGCCAGATCCACGGTTTCGGCGGCCAGAAAGAGCCTGGTCACGGCCATGCCCTCCAGGGCCTGCTCGGCCAGCGGCCCAAGGGTGCCGAAGGTGGCGTAGTTGACCGTGCCGCCGAGGAGGATCACCCGCGCCTCGGGCAACGACCGGAGCTCCAGGGCCACATTGAGCGCATTCGTAACCACGGTGAGCGGCCCGGAGCGGGGCAGATGGGGAACCATTTCCACTACCGTGGTGCCGGCGTCCATCAAGATGGCATCGCCAGGGGCGACCAGGCTGGCGGCAACGCAGCCGATACGTTGCTTGGCGGCGCGGTTCATCGTGGCACGCTGGTCGAAGGCGATCAACGCGCTGCGCGTGGCGGGCGCCACTGCCCCGCCCCGATCGCGCACCAGCAACCCCTCCTGTTCCAGATGGGCCAGGTCGCTACGGATCGTCACCGGGGAGACCTGGAACAACTCGGCCAGTTCCTGCACCCGCACCGAACCTCGCTGACGCACCAGCGCCGCGATGCGGCTGCGCCGGTCGAGCATCAGCGGCGCTTCGAGGTCATCCCGGGGCGGCGCTGCGGTAAGGGACTCCTCCATTGCGCCCTCCTTACATGCAGTAGTGGTTGCGCCTCTATTGTACGCGAGAAATATCGAAAGTCAAGGAAAATGTGCGCAAGGCTCAGGGCCGGGGCAATGTTCCTGTAGCGAGCAACCCTTCGGGTTGCCCCCCCCAAGAATCTTCCCGCGGATTATCAAAAGTAAACGAAAACATATCTTGACAAATTCGAAAGTCAATGGTAGCTTACAACAAATCACCGCAATGGAATAGAAATCAGGGGAGGAACGCCATGAGTCGCATCGTCGCGATCACTGCCTGTCCAACTGGAGTGGCCCACACGCTGATGGCCGCCGAGGCCCTCCGGAGGACCGCCGTTGCCATGGGACACGAGATCCAGGTAGAGACCCAGGGCGCCGAGGGCGCCCGCAACGTCCTCAGCGCTGAGAGCATCGCCGCCGCCGACGTGGTGGTGGTCGCGGCTGATATTCGGGTTGATGCCAGCCGTTTCGTCGGCAAACCCGTGTACGAGACCCGCACCAGCGAGGCGATTACGAAGACCCGCGCCGTGCTCGAGGCGGCGCTGGCGCTCCTCCCCGCTTCCTCCTCGCCACCCGCGCCGGCGCCCTCCGCCCCGGTTGCGCCGGTCGCAAAGCGACTCGTGGGCATTACCTCGTGCCCCACCGGTATCGCCCATACCTTCATGGCTGCCGAGGGGCTGCGCAAGGGCGCCGAACAGCTCGGCCACCAGATCAAGGTCGAGACCCGGGGTTCCGTGGGCGCGCAAAACACCCTGACGCCAGAGGAAATCGCCGCTGCCGACGCGGTGGTCATCGCCGCCGACACCAAAATCGATCTGAGCCGTTTCGCGGGCAAGCCGGTGTACAGCACCTCAACCAAAGCCGCCATCCACGATGGGGCGGCGGTGATCGCCACGGCCCTCAAGGAGGCGACGGTGCATAGCGGCGCTCCGGCCGGCGGCGGCGCCGACCTGACTGCCCAGGTTGCGGCGGCGAAGGCCGCCCGCAGCGCCAGCGCCAGCGGCCCCTACAAGCATTTGATGACCGGGGTGAGCTATATGCTGCCCTTCGTCGTCGCTGGCGGCCTGCTGATCGCCCTGGCATTCGCCCTCGGCGGAATCTACGTCTACGAGGAGGCCAAGACAGGAACCCTGGGCTGGGCGCTGTTCCAGATCGGCGGCCCGTCGGCCTTCGCCCTGATGGTGCCCATTCTGGCCGGCTTTATCGCCTTCTCTATCGCCGACCGCCCGGGCCTCGCTCCCGGTATGATTGGCGGCATGCTCGCCGCTTCGAGCGGAGCCGGCTTCCTCGGCGGCATTATCGCCGGGTTCATCGCCGGCTATAGCGTCGCCTGGCTAAACCGGATGCTCAACCTGCCGCCAACCCTGGCCGGTCTCAAGCCAGTGCTGATCCTGCCATTGCTCGGCGCCAGCATTACCGGTCTGCTGATGATCTACGTCGTCGGCGGCCCGGTCAGCGCCGCCCTCGCCGCGCTGACCGGCTGGCTCCAGACGATGGAATCAAGCAGCGCCGTGGTTCTGGGACTCCTTCTTGGCGCGATGATGGCCTTCGATATGGGCGGCCCGGTGAACAAGGCAGCCTACGCCTTCGCGACGGGGTTGCTGGCCAGCCAGGTCTTCACCCCCATGGCCGCAGTGATGGCCGCCGGGATGACCCCGCCTCTGGGGCTGGCGCTGGCGACCTGGTTGTTCAAGGATCGCTTCAGCGCCGAGGAGCGCGAGGCTGGCAAGGCCGCCGCCGTGCTAGGGATCTCCTTCATCACCGAGGGCGCCATTCCCTTCGCGGCTAAAGATCCCTTCCGGGTCATTCCCGCGATCATCGCCGGCTCGGCGGTTGCCGGCGCGCTCTCGATGCTCTTCGGCTGCACCCTCCAGGCGCCCCATGGCGGCGTCTTCGTCCTGCCCATCCCCAATGCGGTCGGCAACCTGCCGATGTACCTGGTCGCTATTCTGGCCGGCACGCTCGTCACCGCGGCGATGCTCTACGCCCTGAAGCGCCCCCTGGCCGTACCTGCGTCGTCTGCCGCAGCGGACGCGACTCAGCCGGTGACGGCCTGACCGGAGAGTGGTGCAACCCTCCAGGTTGCACCACCGGGCCAGATGGATAACCACGGCTATGGTTCAGCCTCAGTGTAAAGGAGCGCTCCGATGCTTGAGCTTACCCCTGCCACGGTGCGCCTCGGCGCCACCGCCGCGAATAAAGAAGAAGCCATCCGCCAGGTCGGGCAGATGTTGGTAGAGGCCGGCTATATCTCCCCCGCCTATGTCGAGAGCATGCTGGCCCGCGAGCAACAGGCCAATACCTACCTCGGCAACGGCATCGCTATTCCTCACGGTATGGGCCAGGACCGCGAGTTGATCCGCCGGACGGGGATCGCCGTCCTGCAACTGGCTAGCGCCGTGCCCTGGAAGGATGATGCCCAGGCGCGCCTGTTGATTGGCATCGCCGCTCGCTCTGACGAGCATCTGCCCTTGCTGGCCAATCTGGTGGACGTGCTGGGTCACGCCGAGCTGGCGACCCGGCTCGCCACCACCACCGATCCGCAGGTGATCATCCGCCACCTGATCCGTCCCCGAACACCCGGCGCCTCCGCCGAGGCGGTCTGGGAGGACGGGCCAGCGGTGACTGTGCCTATTGGCAGCCACGCCGGGTTGCACGCCCGCCCCGCCACGGTGTTCGTGGAACTGGCGAACCAGTTCGCCGCCGAGATCCAGGTGAGCTACAACGGCCAGACGGCCAACGGCAAGGCCCTGGCGGCGCTGCTGCGCCTCGGCGCCCCCCACGGCGCGCTGATCCGCATCGCGGCCCGCGGCCCCGACGCCGAGGCGGCTGTAGCCACCCTGGGCGCAGCAGTGGCCGCCGGGCTGGAGGACGAGACCCCCACGCTCACGCCGGCCAGCGAAACGTTCCGCTGGCGCCCCGCCAGGGCCGACCGGGCGGTAATCGGCGTCGCCGCCTCTCCGGGCCTGGCGATTGGCCCCCTCTACCACTACCAGACCCGGCGCCTCGTCGTGCGTGACGTGGCCGAAAATCCGGCCCACGAACGCGAACGGCTCCACGCGGCCCTCGCCACCGCCCGCGAGGAGCTGGGCACGATCTACGAATCGGTACGCGAGCGCGCCGGGCGGGGCGAGGCGGCAATTTTCCGCGCCCACCAGGCCCTCCTCGCCGACCCGGAACTGGTCGCCCAGGTCGAGGGGCTGATTGACGAAGGGCATAGCGCGGCCTGGGCCTGGCGCCGGGCCATCGAGGAGCGCGTCGGCGCGCTGCAACGCCTGGCCGATGAGCGCCTGGCGGCCCGCGCAGCGGATCTGAACGATGTCGGACAACGGGTGCTGCGGCTCATGGTCGCGGTCGAGGCCGAGGCGCCCGCCCTGCCCGCCGGGCCGGTCATTCTCATTGCCGAGGATCTGTTGCCCTCCGATACCGCCCGCCTCGATCCAAAGCTGATCCTCGGCCTGGCTACCGCCAGCGGCGGACCGACCTCCCACACCGCGATTATCGCCCGCTCTCTGGGCATCCCCGCCATCGTCGGCGCCGGACCCGCCTTGCTGGAGCAGCCCGCTGGCGCGCCCGGCATCCTCGATGGCGGCGCTGGCGCGTTGTACGTTAATCCAGAAGCGGACGACCTGGAGTCGGCCCGGCGCGCCCAGGCCGAACTGGCTCGCCTGCGCGACGTAGAGTACCAGACGCGGTATGAACCGGCCCTGACCACCGACGGCCATCGCATCGAGGTGGTCGCCAATGTGCAACGCCCCGTCGAGGCCGAACCGGCGATCAACGCCGGGGCGGAGGGCATCGGGTTGCTGCGCACCGAGTTTCTGTTCCTCGAGCGCGCCACGCCTCCCGGCGAAGAGGAGCAGTACGAAGCCTACGCCGCCATGGTCCGCGCGCTCAACGGCCTGCCGCTCACTATTCGCACCCTCGACATCGGCGGCGACAAGGCCGTACCCTACCTCGATCTGCCGCCGGAGGACAACCCCTTCCTGGGAGTGCGCGGGCTGCGGCTCTGCCTGCGCCGGCCCGATCTGTTTCGTCCCCAACTGCGGGCCATCTACCGCGCAGCATGTCTCGGCCCCCTCCGGCTTATGTTCCCGATGGTCGCCACGCTGGAGGAACTGCGCCAGGCGAAGGCCATTGCCGAGGAGGTGCGCCTCGAAGTCGGCGCGCCGCCAGTTGACATCGGCATTATGGTCGAAGTGCCCTCCACCGCGCTAATGGCCGCCGAGTTCGCCGCCGAGGTGGACTTCTTCTCCATCGGCACCAACGACCTGACCCAGTATGTCCTGGCGATGGATCGGCTGCATCCGGCTCTGGCCAGGCAGGTGGACGGCCTGCACCCAGCGGTGCTGCGGCTGGTTGATCAGGTGGCGCGCGCAGCGCAAGCCGCCGGACGCCACGTAGGAGTCTGCGGCGGCGTGGCGGGCGAACCTCACGGCGCGGCGATCCTGGCAGGACTGGGCGTCCACGAGTTAAGCGTGAGCATTCCCAGCGTGGCCGCAGTCAAGGCGCAGCTGCGCTCGCTGTCGCTGGAGCAGGCCCGCTACCTGGCGCGCCAGGCTCTGGCATGCCGCACCGCTGAAGAGGTGCGTGGTCTAACTATCGGCGCGCGCGCCGCCAGTCCGGGAGGAGGCCAGCCATGAGCGCCACCCCTGAGATGATCACGGTTACCCTCAACCCGGCGATTGACCGCACCGTGACCATCACCGACTTCGCCGCGGGCAAGGTGAACCGGGTTGAACAGGTTCAGGATCACCCTGGCGGCAAGGGGGTCAACGTAGCAGTAACCCTGGCCGACGCCGGCCACAGGGTAGCGGCGACGGGGTTCCTGGGCCGCGAGAATGCGACGAGCTTCGAGGATCTGTTCGCTCGTAAAGGCATTGCCGACCAGTTTGTGCGCATCGCCGGGCGCACGCGGGTGGGGATCAAGATTATTGACCCGGTGCGGCAGCAAACGACCGACATCAACTTTCCCGGCCCGGCGCCTGCGCCGCTCGACCTGGACGCGCTGCGAGCGCGCCTGGCAGCCTCGCCGGCGCCGTGGGTGGTGTTGGCGGGAAGCCTGCCCCCCGGCGTCGCACCAACGCTCTATCGTGATCTGATCGGCGAGCTAAGGGCCCGGGGGCGGAGCGTGGCGCTTGACACCAGCGGCGAGCCGCTCGCGGCGGCCATCACTGCCGCGCCGCGGATCATCAAGCCCAACATTCACGAACTGGAGGCGCTGATCGGCGCCCCCCTCCCCGGCGAGGCGGCCATCATCGCGGCAGCGCGGAAACTCCTCACGGCGGGGATCGAGCTGGCGGTCGTCTCGATGGGTAGCGCGGGGGCGCTCTTTATCACCGCCAGCGAAGCATTGCGCGCCGTGCCCCCGCAGGTAACGGCGCGCAGCACCGTGGGGGCGGGCGACGCGATGGTGGCGGGCATTGTCGCCGCGCAGGCGCGGGGCTATGACCTTGAAGCTACCGCCAGGCTGGCGACGGCCTTCGCCGTGGACGCGATCAGCCGCGTGGGGGCCGGCCTGGGCGACCGGGCCACCCTCGCCGACCTGGCCCGCCGCGTCGCCGTGTCCGTCGTCATGCCAGCACTGGTGTGACCTGCGGCGAACCGCGATAGCGTTCACCGCTATCGCACCCGTTCGCACCGCAGAGAGCGCGGAGGGGCGTATGGGACTTCCGAAAGCTCGTCCCCCGCATGCTCCGCGACGGCAGGAGAAAGCGCGAAGGTCCGCGCCCTTCGCCACCCGCATACCGCCAACCGCTACGGGTACAACGGAGAGCGCGGGGAGACCGTGCCTCCCTGCGCTCCTCAAACTGTAACTCGAGCATGAACCATGGCTTATACCAGTTCCTGTTGAATGGCCCACATACCCATCATCGCCAGGTCTGATCGGGAAGCCACATCCGACAATCCAAAATCCAAAATCCAAAATCCAAAATCCAAAATCCAAAGCGGCATCGGCACCGAAACCCGCGCGCTCCCATACAGGCACATCTTAACCCGGACATCCTATGACCCTACCAACTATCCGTTGGCGCGATGCGCTGGGGCGCCACGGCGCGGCCCTGGCCCTCTACCTGAGCCTGGCCCTGCTGATGACCTGGCCCATGGCGCTGCAAATGACGACCGCCGTGCCGGGCAACGGCTTCGACACCTGGCAGAACATGTGGAACATGTGGTGGCTGCGGGAGGCGCTGCTCAGCCGTAGCAATCCCTTTTTCACCCCCTACCTCTACTACCCCCATGGCGCCGAACTATGGCTGCAAACGCTTAATCCGATCAATTTTCTGGTCAGCCTGCCGATCCACGCGCTCTTCGGGCTGGTCGTGGCTTACAACTTCGTGGTGCTCTTCTCGCTGACGATGAGCGGCTACACGACCTATCTACTGGCACGGGCCATCCTCGTCGCGCCCGGCGCGCGCCCGGCAACGGCGCGCCGCGCCGCGCTGGTCGGCGGGGTCATCTTCGCTACCAGCGGCTACCTGCTCTCCCAGGTGTTCGGCAGCCATACGCACATGCTTGCGGCCTGGCCGCTGCCGCTGGCGGCGCTGGCCATCCACCACGCCGCCAATCAGCCCGGATGGGGCCGCATCGCCCTGGCGGGGGCGCTGATCGCCCTGACCGCGCTCTGCGACTGGCAGTACCTGCTGTTCACGCTGATCTGGGCGGCCTGGTACGCCGTAGCCCGGCTGCTGCTCCACCGGCAGGCGGGCGCAAGCGGCGGCCCGCTCCCGCGCCTGCGCGCGTCGGGGGCGCTGGCCGTCGCGGCGGCTATCGGGCTGGCGCTGCTGCTGACATCGCCGCTGGCTCTTCCCGCTGCGCGCTTCGCGGCCCGTATGCCCGCCGTCGCAACCGAGGGCGGCCCCACCTTCCGCCAGGATCATTCGGCCGACCTGGCCGACTTCTTCATCCCCAGCCAGCTCCATCCCCTCCTCGGGCCGGTGGCCGAGCGCATGCAGAGCTACAAGGACAACATCCACATCCAGTCCAAGACCGCCTATCTCGGCGTGGCGGCCCTGGTGCTGGCAACCTTTGGCCTGCGCGACGACCGGCGCCGATTCTGGTTGCTGAGCGCCGCGCTGTTTGCCCTGCTGGCCCTGGGGCCGCAGTTGCAGGTGCTCGGACATCGCACCGGCATACCCCTCCCCGGCGCCTTGCTCTACGACCTGCCCCTCTTGCGGATCTCACGCTACCCGCTGCGGTTCATCGTCTATACGCTGCTCGCGCTGGCGATCCTGGCCGCCCTGGGCGCGCACCGCTTGCTGAGCGTGCTGGAGGAGCGCGCGCCGCGCCCTGGCCGGGCCGCCAATCTGGCCCTGGCCGGCCTGGTCGCGCTGATCGCCTTCGAGAACCTGACCACGCCCTTCCCGATGGTCTGGGTCTATGTTCCGCCGCTCTACAACGAACTGGGACAAGATCCCGACGAATACGCCATTCTCGAGTCACCCTTCTACTACGACGTAAGCCCGACGTACATGCTCTTTCAAATCGCCCACCGGAAGTATCTGGCGGGCGGCTACACCTCGCGCACCCTGCCCTACCCTCTGCTGGAGCAGATCCCCATGGTGCGCATGTTCGCCTACGCCAGTCCTCAGGCAGACATTATCGCCCAGAAGCCAACGACCATCGCCGCCAGCGTGTTCAGCTATTTCAACATCCGCTATCTGATGCTCCACGGCACCGGAGGGGCGCTGAGCTACCACTACCTGCAGAAAGTCGCCGAAGCCGCCGCGGGCGGAGCGCCGCCCCGGCGCGAGATTGCGGTACTGACCTGCTCCGACCCGTTTCGCGCCTCGGGGTTGCTGCGATCCATGGGGCCACTGAAGCCGATCCCGGCGGGGTCGGTGCTGGCCTATAAGGTGGCGCCGCCAGACGACCCGCTGCCGTTTCTTGGCATCGGGGCCGGCTGGTCGCCGCCGACGGCGAGCAGCGGCGGAATCGAGCGGCGCATCCGTAGCGAAGCCGAGGTGCTGATCTTCAGCGCCCGCCCCCGTGACGTTATCCTCACCGTGGACCTGAACAGCCCGGCGCCGGGTCGCCTGGTTATCAGCGCCAACGGGCAGGAACGGGCCAGCCTTGCGCTGCGCGGAGGCCTGGAGCGCCACACGGTAGCGCTGCGCATCGTGAGCGGCATGACCCCGGTGTATTTGCATGCACCCGATGGGGAGGTGGCGGTATATTCCCTGGGGCTCGAAGAATGAGGGGGACAGCAGGGTTAGCAACCCTTCAGGTTGCCCCTGACCTGGATGAACGTTGTGTCAAGCCGGAACGACCCGGCCAACGGTATAATAGGCCCCAGATGAAGGTAGCGGCAGCCTTTGCGAACAAACCACATCCATCACCACAAGTGAGATCCTATGCGCCTTATCCTCGTCCGTCACGGCGAGACGCCGTGGAACGTCACCCTCCAGTACCAGGGTCACGCCAATGTTCCCTTGAATGAACGCGGGCGTGAGCAGGCCCGCCGCGCCGCCGCGCGCCTGCGGCCGCTGGAGGTGCGCGCTCTGTACGCCAGTGACATCGCCCGCGCCTGGGAGACCGCCGAGATCATTGGCGCGGCCATCGGCCAGACGCCCGTGCCGATGCCCGAGTTGCGCGAGATTGACGTCGGGCAGTGGGAGGGCCTGACACCCGAAGAACTCTACCGGCGTTTCCCCGACCATATGGCCGAGTACCGGCGCGACCCGGCGCGCACCGTGCGTCTCGGCGGCGAGAGCTACGCGCAGTTGCAGGCCCGGGCGCTGGTGGCGCTCCAGCGCATCCAGGAGAGCCATGCCCAGGGCGAGGTGGTGGTCGCCGTGTCGCACGGCGGCACCATCCGCGCCCTGCTCTGCCACGTGATCGGTCTGGACCTGGGCAACTTCGGGCGCATGTGGCTCGACAACGGCTCGCTGACCGAGCTGCGCCTGGGACGCAATGGCTGGCGCCTGATGCGCCTCAACGACGCCGCTCATGTCGAAGATATGGTCGCCGAAGGAGGAGAGTAATGGGATTTTGGATTTTGGATTGCGGATTGCGGATTGATCCGCATACCTTTCCGAAAAGACAATCCAAAATCCAAAATCCAAAATCCCAAATCCCCAACCTTCTCTACAGCTACCGTAAGAGCGTGAGGAAAGCCGGTTTCCCCACGCTCTAGAAATCCGGGGGCATGTTCACCGCGACCCTACAACTTCACATCTTCCCAGGAGGCCGGATCACCGCGCGGCTCGACGTGGGTGAACACCGACGTGTTGGGAAGCGTCGCGCGAATATCGCGCTCGACCTCCTCGGCCAGGTCGTGCCCCTGCTGAACGGTCCAGGTATCGGGCACCAGAAGGTGCATAGATACAAAGCGCCGCGCGGCAGCCTGGCGCGTGCGGAGGGCGTGGTAATCTACGCCTCGCGCGGCGTACTCGTCGAGCACCGCCCGCACCTGGGCCAGTTCTTCCGGAGGGATGGACGTATCCATCAACCCCAGCGCCGAGCGACGCACCAGGTCGATGCCCGAGCGGATGATATTCGCCGCCACCAGCAGGGCGATCAGCGGGTCGAGCCACGCCCACCCGGTGAGCCAGACCAGCGCCACGCCGACCGCGACGCCCGCCGAGGTCCAGACATCGGTCATCAGGTGATGCGCATCAGCCTCGAGAGCGATGGAGGCGTGCCTGCGACCGGCGCGGAGCATGATGCGCGCGACCACAAAGTTGATCAGCGACGCGACCATGGACACGGCCAGGCCCAGGCCAAGCTGCTCGAGGGGCGCGGGGGCAATCAGGCGCGGCACGGCGGTCCAGATAATGCTGCCCGCGGCGACGAGGATCAGCAGGCCCTCGGTGGCGCTGGCGAAGTACTCGGCCTTGGTGTGGCCGTAGGCATGGTCCTCATCGGCGGGCCGCGCGGCGATGGCGAGCATTGCCAGGCCCATCACCGCAGCGGCGAGATTGACGAGCGACTCGAGCGCGTCGGAGAGCAACCCGACCGAACCGGTCAGCCAGAAGGCGGCTAGCTTGAGGCTAATAGTGAGGATCGCCGCGGCGATCGATAGCCACATAAAGCGCGCCAGCGATGGAAGATGCGCCATTCGTGTGCTAAAACTCTGGTGGTTTGAGACCCTGAATACAGCCAGGGGCAGTGGCTAAAGGACGCAACCGTCCTGACAGATATCAACCCGTCATTTCCGGGTTGTAAAGACGCTACAAACTCTTCGCGGCAGGGAGATGTTGCCCTCCCCTAAAAAAAACCCCCTCTTGCCACCCCTTAAAGGCGCAAGCGGAGCTTGCAAGGACCTGCCTTTTTCACTCATAGTGTAACGACTATGAGCGCATTTTGGCAAGAACGCGCCGAAAAATTACGCAGCCCGGCGCCAGGCTTTAGGGGGGCCAAAACATCGGTCAGTCATCGCGGCAACCAGACCGTGAAGGTGGTACCCTTGCCCGGCTCACTCTCCACCTCTACTGTTCCGCCGTGTCTGGCGACGATCTCGCGCACGACGTAGAGACCGATACCCATGCCTGGCATAGCGCGGGTGGAGGGATCAGGAGCGCGGTATGAGCGCTCGAACAGGTAGGGCAACACCGCTGGATCGATCCCCACGCCTTCGTCGCGCACGGCGAACCAGACCCGTTCGTGCTGCTGGCCCGCCAGCACGGTAATGGCGCTGCCGGGCGGGCTATACTTGGCTGCATTCTGCAGCAGATTGTCGAGCACCTGTTCAAGGCGCACGGCGTCGCCCTCGATGTGAAGGGGGCCGACAGGCCCGTCATAGCGCAGCACATGGGTGACAAGCGAGGCTTCGGCGCGCTCAAGCACCCGACGCACCAGGGCCGCCAGATCCAGCGGGGCGCGCTGAATGCTCAACTGGCCCGCCTCCAGACGCGAGACATCGAGCAGCATACTGACCAGGTTAGCCAGACGACGTAGTTGCTCCTCGATCAGGCGCAGATTGCGACCGAAGCGTTCGTCCGACAGATTGGCTCGCTCGGCGCGCCGTATGAGCAACTGCACGTTGCCGAGAGCGGCGGCAAGCGGCGCACGCAATTCGTGAACCGCGAGAGAAAGGAAGTTGTCGCGCACCTGGATGGCCCGTTGCGCTTCCTCATACAGGCGGGCATTATCCAGCGCGACGGCGGCCCGGCCGGCCAGTTCACGCACAAGGCCGATATCGGCTTCGGTAAAGACCCGCCCTGAGGCGCTCATTCCCAGCAAAATCGCGCCGGTCGCCACGCCGCGGGCAACCAGCGGCACGACAATATGGGAACGGGGAAGGGTGGCGCGGAGACGCGCCAGGTGTTCGGCATCAGCAGCGGCGGCAGCGACGAGCGCGTCCGGGATGGGCGGATTGAGCAGCGCCTGGCCGGTACGAACGGCAATCGCGGCGGGATGATCGCTCCGCGGATCAATCGTCAGCGACTGGAGGGCACGTAACTGCTGCTCCAGATCAGGGTCAACGTGCACAGTGACCACGCGGCGGAGCATGCCATCGGGTTCCTGGGCGAACACGACGCACATATCAGCGACTTCGGCAATAGCGAGGCGGGCAATCGCCTGGAGCGTCTCCTCAGAGGCCAGGGATGAGGACAGGATGGCGCTGGCCTGGGCGAGAAAGGCCGCGCGCCGTTCGGCCCGCTGCGCCTGGTCGCGGGCTTCGCGCTCGCGGCGCAGGGTCTCCTCGCGAGCGCGTTCCTCGGCGCGTCGCGCGCTGACGTCGCGAAAGACCAGCACCGCGCCGATCAGCGCGCCGCTCCGGGAGCGTACCGGCGCGGCGCTGCCCTCGATGGGGCGTTCGGCCCCATCGCGAGTCAGCAGCAACGTGCCCGACGCCAGCGCAACCGCCTGGCCCTCGCGCAAGGTCCGCTCGACCAGACGTTCCGGCGGCGCCCGTGTGGTCTCCTCGACGACACGCAACACGTCGCTCAGAGGACGCATGCGCGCCTTGTCGAAGCGCCAGCCGGTAAGTTGCTCGGCAACAGGGTTCATCACGGTCACCCGCTCAGCGGCATCGGTAACGATAACGGCCTCGCCAATACTGCTGAGGATGACCGCGTAACGCTCGCGCTCAGCCTGGGCAAAACCCTCCGAGCGCCGGCGGGACTCGCTGAGTGCGCTGACGACCAGGGCCGCGCCGAGAAAGAACCCCAGATGCAGCACGTAGGAACTCTTCACCCCGGATGACGGCGGGGAGGCCTGCAACTCATAGACGCCCACCAGCGCCGTGAATATCGTGGCCAGCAATCCCGGCCCGAACCCGCCGTACCAGGCGCTTATCGTAACCGCAAGAAGAAATAACACAAAACCGCGCTGCTCGACAGGAGGCGCGAGCAGGTTCGTGAGCAGCGCCGCTGCCACGCCGGTGACCACGGCCACCACGTAGCTCACCAGGA
This sequence comes from Chloroflexaceae bacterium, assembly GCA_025057155.1. Lineage (NCBI taxonomy): Bacteria > Bacillati > Chloroflexota > Chloroflexia > Chloroflexales > Chloroflexaceae > Chloroflexaceae bacterium. The sequence continues at coordinate 172,069 of JANWYD010000005.1, read as the reverse complement.
CTGGCACGTGTGATAACGTGAAGTTCGGGCGAGGAGCGTCCATGCCACGATTATAGCCCAGACCTCCGTACCCACGCGTACCACGGTACCACGGTGGCGCCTGGCGCGTGCACCTGTAAGAAGGCGTAGCGCCGGAGAGGCGCCCAACCCTACGGCCACCGGCGGCGTCCCTGTTGTTGCTCCCAGATCAGCAACCCCAGAAACAGGGCGCAGATCAGAGCCATGGCGGCATTGGCGAAGACGGCGGCGTTAAGCTGAAACGATCCCGAGGCGAGGCGCGTCAGAATATTCGCCACCGTAGCAAGCAAGCCGAGAGCGCCAACCCCCGCCGCGATCCGCCGCGCCACCGGAGCGCGCGCTGGATGACGCATCTGCGCACCCAGGACCATCAGGACCAATCCGAAGAGGATCGGGATCGCCGATGTTGGCGCAGCCGTTGCCACCACGCCGGCCGTGCCGAGGACCAGCAGCAAGATCCCGGCCCACATGGTGATGTTCATCGTCAGACTCCGCTAGACTATCAGGCCAGGGGAACGGACCTGATCGTAGTGATAAACCCTTTCATGCAGTATAGCGGAATTGGCGCGGCAATTTACGTGAAAACTATCACGATATTTGCCGGGAGGCGGTTTCGAGCGCATCCATAGGAGTGCATCTGGGGGATATGAGTGCCTCGATCCCACGTTTGCCCATTTCTAACTGGAAAGGTATACTGAGGTTGGCTCGCAGAGGCTTCCCGGAAGGCCAGAGCAGGATCGGGATGGAGAGTAGACTCCCCGGCGCGCTTGCAGAAAAGCTGTACCTTTCGCCTTCATGCAGGCGCCTGGCGCAACCTGAAGGGGTGCACCGCGATGATCTACGATCAGCTTGATCGCCTGCGGCGCGCGCGCGGGCACTGGTTCGATATGGCGGGGCTTGCGCCTATTGAAACGCCGTCGCGGGCGGTGTTTTCAACGCGACTCCTGACCCTCAACGCCTATGCTGAAGCCGACGCCTCGGGGCCGGTTTTGCTGATCGTCCCCGCACCGATCAAACGCGCCTACCTGTGGGACCTCGCGCCCTCGGTCAGTGTCATCCGACACTGTCTCCGGCGCGGCATTCGCCCCTACCTGATCCGCTGGGAACGCCCTGACACAGAGGATTACCATCTGGGGCTGGCAGAATATGCCGCGGAGTACCTGCTGGCCTGTCAGGAAGCCATCGCCGCCGAGACCGGCGAACCGGCGACCTTTGTGGCCGGTCACTCCCTCGGCGGCGTGCTGGCGGCGATCTACGCGGCCCTCTACCCTGAACGGCTCAAGGGTCTGGTGCTGCTCAGCGCACCGCTATGCTTTGGCCCCGGCACGGGCGCCTTTGGCCCGGTGGTGGCCCGCGCCCCGCGCACCGAGACCCTTACCGCCCTGCTGCCTGCGAATGTGCCAGGTACATTTCTGAACACCGTAAGCATCCTGGCCGCGCCCGCCACCTTCGAGGGCGAACGCCTGACGGACTGGTGGTACAGCCTTGCCGACCCCCAGGCCCTGAACACCCACCTGCGGGTCATGCGCTGGACCCTCGATGAGCAACCCCTGCCCCGGCGGCTCTTCGAGGAGATGGTGGAGTTGCTGTACCGTGAAAACCGTTTCATCGAGGGGACGCTCAGCGTCGGCGGGCGCCTGGCAGCGCCGGCGGCGATTACCGTGCCGCTCATTAGCGTCATCGAACGGCATTCGGCGATCATCCCGCCCGAATCGGTCTTGCCATTTCACTCCGCCGTGGGAAGCCGCGACACCCGTGTGCTGTGGTACGAGGGCGATGTGGGGGTGGTGCTGCAACACCTGGGCATGCTGGTTGGGCGCCGCGCCCATCAGGAGGTGTGGCCTGCCATCCTGGATTGGATGCACGCCCGTAATGAAAAGTAAAGCCGGCCCGCCGGGCCGGCTCCCCACCCATAGCACGCGTAGAGCCGGTCCGGCGGGCCGGCTCCCTTTCGTTTCACAGAATCAGAATCACCACCACCAGCGCCATCGCCAGCACCGCCACCACCCCGACAGTCAACGGCAGCGCCCCCGGAATCCGACGGCGCCGTTGCCCGCCATGCCCCAGGTAGGGGCTGAGATCAACATCGAGCATGGCGCTGTAGGTCCGCAGGGCGTGACGCAGTTCGTCGCGCGGCACGTAGCTGAATTGCTCTCGCTCAATGGCCTGGAGGAACTCCCAACGCACGCCGCAGACCTCACCGGCATCGTGCAGGCTGAGGCGCCGCTGGCGCCGCGCTTCGGCGAGCAGCGGGCCGAGGCGCGGCAGCCGGTTTTCTACAGGCTCGGTTTCACGCGCCCGCGGACGGTCAGCGAGAGAGGAAGCGACCCCTGGCGCAGGAGTTTCCGCCGCGGGCGCCGCTGCTGGCTCTATGGGGGCCGGCGTTGGCCGGCGCTGACCGTTGGCGCTCCGGCTGCGCCGCAGCACCGCCTCGATGCGCGCGATCAGCGCAGCGGCGCTGAACGGTTTGCCTACATAGTCGTCGGCGCCGCTCGTCAGTCCGGTGACGATGTCCTCATCGCCGTGTTTCGCCGTCAGCATGATGATCGGCACCGTCGAACTGGCGCGGATCTGGCGGCACAGATCCCAGCCGCTGATCCCCGGCATCATAACATCGAGCAGGATCAGGTCCGGGGCCTCGTTGGCAATCAACAGCAGCGCGTCGTGCGCGCGCTGGCACGCCATGACTCGGTAGCCCGCGCTGCCAAGCTGGTATTCGATCAACCGGCAGATCACCGGTTCATCGTCAATCACCAGAATGCGAGTTGCCACGATGCCCTCCCTGGACGCTGATTTTGCAGACACGTCGCCGCTCGCAGGGTTCTGCTTCCCTCTCGGCCTCCCCTCGCCGGAGCGAGGCCTCCGGTTCTCTCTTCTCAGATGTAGGGTTTTCCGGCGCATGCTCGCGTCGCATGCGCCATCCGGGGCATTGGGACGTCCGACTCCACCCACCCCGCCTCGCGGTCGCGGGCGGCGGGGGGGGGTGAGGACCGTAAGCGCATTGGAATGCCGAAAACCCCTGCTCGCCCAAAAAACCCTTACACCTGAGAGCCGGTTCTCTCCCGCCTGAGGCGAAGCTCTTGCAGACCTTCCAGTTCCACCAGCCCGAACAGTACCGGTTCCTGTTGAACAGACTACATCCGCATCATCCCCAGATCTCACCGCGACACTACGCAAATCAATCCAAAATCCAAAATCTAAAATCCAAAATGCCACAACGCCTCACCCGCCCAGTGTTGCGCTTCCGGCTGGTCTGGCGTTTCGGCCAGGGCGTTCAGGCGCTCCAGGGCCGCTGACGCGGCGGCGTTGTTGCCCTGGGCCAGCGTAGCCAGGGCTTCGATACAGCGCCGGCGCAACAGAGGGGGGGCCGGCGGCTGATCGGGAGCATCCGCGAGGGCGGCGGCAAGCGCCGCCGGGGCGGTTGGCCCGCCGCGCATCAGGGCCCTGGCGGCGGCCAGACGGATCTGCGGCTCTTCGTCGGGACGGGTCAGGACGGCTTCTAGCGCGGGCGCGGCGGGATCGCGGGCGGCAAGGTGCTCCAGCGCCTGGAGCCGAAGCGCGAGCGGAGCGGCAGGGTCGGTCAGCGGCTCGCCGAGCCGCGGATCGTCAGGACAGGCGGCGGCGAGGACAGCGTAGGCGCGTATGCGCAGGGGTGTAGACGCGCTGGTCAGGTATTCGCGAAGCAGGGTCAGATGCGCCGGGCCACACAGGCGCAGCAGCGCAGCGACGGCGGCCAGGCGCACCGCCGGGGCCGCCAGGTGGCTCTGGCTCACCGCCACCAGCACCGGCTCGACGCTGTCGTCGCCAACCTCGGCCAGGGCCTCGAGACTGGCGCTGGCGGCGGCCCCGCTTTCGCTGCGCGCGAGCCGTAGTAGAACCGGCAGCGCCTCGCGCTCGCCGGCCCGCGCCAGCGCCCGCGCCAGCGCCGCCTCCACCTCCTCCGGCTGCCGCGCGACGCGCAGCGCGCGGTACAGGGCCGCCCGTTCGTCGGTCGAGAGGGTGGCCGGCAACGTAGCCGCCGCCAGCGCGCGAAGGTCGGCAGGAACACTCTCATCGGCGGCGAGCGTAACCAGGGTCGCGCTCACCTCGGCAGGAGGAAAGCGTCCCAGGGCGGCGATGGCAGCGCGCCGCAGGTGCGGGTCGCCCGCGGGGTCACGCGCCAGGCGGCGCATGGCCGGCAGGGCGGCCTCGTGACCCTGCGCGGCCAGGAGCGTCACCATCGCCGCCCGCAGGAAGGGATCGCCACCATTCAACCGGCGGGTGAGCGCCTCGCGCGCGGGCGCCAGCCGGCCCAGACGCTCCAACGCCAGCCATTGAGACGGTAACGAGACCGCCGCGTCATCAAGCAGCGCCTCCAGCTCCTCCGCCGGGTCGCTACAGGAAGCCAGGCTGTCAAGGGCGGCGCGTATCACGGCAGGTCGAGTATCGGCGGCGGCCGTTCGGCGCAGGGTGATGCGCACCGCGGGTTGGAGATCCGGGCGCGCGCGGGCCAGGTCGCCAAGCGCCAGCGCCGCCGCCTCGGCGATCCGTTCGGCCTGCCGGGCGCAGCACTCGGCCAGGCTGGAAGGCTGGTCGGCGAGGGTCTCCCCTTGCGCCAGAGCGTCTATGAGCGCCACCCGCGTTTCGGCGGACAGGGCCAGAGCGAGCCAGGCGCGCGCGGGCAGGCTGGCCAGCTCAGGGACGCGCCGCTCCCAGGCCGCGCGCAGCACATCGGCCAGTGCCAGCCCCAGCAGCGAACGCAACGGCGGCAGCGCGGCGTTGGCGCCACTGCGCCCCAACCCGCGTGCGATGGCGACCATCAGGGCCGCGTTCACCCCTGCCCGGCGCAGGCCGGTGATCAACGCGGCAGCCGCCTGATCGGCCAGTTCGGCGCGCCGCCCCAGAGCGCCGATCGCCTCCGCCGCGCTGTGGCGCAGCATGGGCGGAGCGTCGCTTTCGAGCAGGTTGCGCAGCAGCGGCAACGCTCCGTCATCCTCCAGACGCCCCAGGTGCGCGGCGGCAGCGGCCCGCACCGCCAGCGGCAGCCGGCCGGCCTCCAGCGCCCGGCGAAGCACCTGGATTCCGGCTCGCCCTCTAGACGCGAGCAATCTCAGCGCCCGCAGCCGTGTCACCAGACCGAGTTGCTCGTCAAGGAGCGCGCGGATGAGCAGCGCCGTTGCGCCGGGATGCTCGAGCGCTGCCAGAGTGTCGAGGGCCTCGCCGCAGGTCGCCACCGTAGCCTCGGGATGTTTGAGCGCTCGCGCCAGCAGCGGCGCCGCGACCGCCGGATCCTCCTCGCGGAGGATGGCCAGCGCCGCCCGGCGCAACACGGTCACGGGCGAACACAGCGCCTGCTCGAGCGCGGCGCGGTCGCCGATCAGGGCCAGGGCGCGTAGATCGTCGGGCGAGGAGGCATCGGCAAGGATGGCCTGCGCGACGGCCAGACGGGGCTCGCCTATCGAGGCGTCGCCGAGCAGGGCCACAGCCCCCGCTCGCAGCGGCGGCGTCGCCAGCAGCGCCACGCCCCCTTCTACAGCGGTGGCCGCTAGAAAGGCCCGCATCTGTAGCGCCGGCGAGTCGGGCGCCTCGGGAACCGCGGTCGCCAATTCCCGTTCCAGCCCGTGGCGCGCCAGCAGATCCGCGGCGGCCCAGCGCAGGGCGGCAGGCGCGTCAGCGTCATCCACCAGCGGCAGCCAGCGCCCCGCCACAGGCGGCAGCGCGGCATCGGCGGCGCGCAGGGCCGCGCTGGCCCGCTCGACCTCGGGCGAAGCGGCAAAGATACGCGGCAGGACGGGAGCCAGCGACCGCAAGGCCGCCCGTTCCTCGGCGCTTGCCTCCGGTCGAGCCAGATGCTCGACCAGCCGCAGGCCCCATTCAGGCGCCTGATCGGGCATGGCGAGGAGACAGGCGACACCGGCATCCAGGCTTGCCCCCGACGGGGCATTGGTGGACCACAGGGCCGCCAGCACCGGCGCCGGCGTGCCCAGCAACCCGGCCGCCAGCGGCGCCACAGCGATGCGCTCAATCGGCGGCAGGCTCGCCAGCCCGCCAATCTCGGCGCTGCCAGCAAAAGCCCGCGCCATTCGGTAATGCCGGAGCAGCGCCCGGCCCACCGCCGGGAGCGGGACGGGATCGTCGGGATCGCCGCGCTCCACTGCCGGGCGAAGCGCCTCGTAGGCCCGCGCGTACAGCTCCGCGCGCGAGGCCGGCAGCCCGTGATCCGGCAAGGTCAGGGCCAGCAGGGCCACATCGGCAAGACGGATAGCCGCGCCGCCGCTTCCGGCGCGCAACGCGGCGAGCAGGCGTTCTGGCGCCTCCGCCGGCAGCAGGTGACGAAGCCAGGCCGCCTGCGTCTCCACATCGCCGGGCACATCCAGGGTGCGGAAACCCGTCCATTCCTCACTCTCCGGCAGGACGACGACCAGCCGCAGGGCGCGCCACTCCCGCCCCGTAGCGGTCAGAAACGCGCGCCAGGCAAGCCGGCGATCGGTCGGCAGCGTTTCCCAGTCGTCCAGCAGCAGAATCCCCGGACGCGCGCCGAACGCCGGGGGCAGCCCGGCGCGCTCGAACGCGCCGGCAAGGATCGCCCGCGGCGGCAGATTGGGCGCATCCTCGTCAGACAGCGACAGATAGACCACTGGCGCGCCCGATCCCGTCGCGCACCAGCGCGCGGCGACCTGAAGCAACGCCAGCGTGCGCCCTGATGCCGGCGGGCCGCAGATGGCCAGATGCGACGGTGCGGCAAGAATTGCCGCCGGGTCAGGAAGCGGTTCAAGCCCCAGAGGCGCGTCGAGCAACCCCGGCAGCGCCTGCAGGCCCGGCTCGCGCCCCAAAAACGCCTCTAGCGCCGCGCGTTGCACCCGCGCGGCGCGTTTGCCGAGAAGGAAGGTGAACGTTTTACTTGTTAGCACGGGATTCCCTGCCGTGAGGCTTGGTAGTCTGTGAACCGGGTTTCCTGGCATTTCCGCCCCCCTCCCAACCCCCCCGTCGGAGGGAGGCGCCCGGCTCCCTCCCCCGGCGGGGGAGGGTTGGGGAGGGGGTGGGTTTAGCGAAAAACCTCGTTCACAGCCTACTCAGTTCAGGGTTGCTAACTCCAGTTTGACAACTGATCCATGCTATGAATGCTACCCGTGCATCGCCCATCCGTACAAGTTTCGCAGATTACAGTGTCATGACAGAGGTTAAGAAAATGTTAAGCCTCGTATCTCTCCGGCTTGCGCGCACAGGTTGCTCCAGCGCGGCCGGCGATCCCGACGTTCGACAATACTCTAATCTTCCTCTTATACTGCGCTAATTATGGTCTTATACTGTCTGCGTATACGCCTACTGGTGGCATCTTGCAGATTCACATTCATCCAAGGAGCCTGGCAATGCGACGTTTTGTGCTGACCGCCCTGGTTCTGCTTAGTCTTCTGACGCTTCTGCTGCCGTCTGCGCCGGCGGCCCTGGCCCAGGGAGGGCTCACGCTCGTTACCCGCTTTCCGGCGCAACAGGTAGCGAAAGGCGAGGATATCAACTTTCCCCTGATTCTGCGCGCTTCCACGCCACAGGTTGCCCGTCTCAGCATACGCGACCTGCCCGACGGCTGGACGGCCACCCTCCGTGGCGATGGCCGGGTCATCGAGGCGGCCTATATTTTGCCCGATGAAGATACCCGTGTAGACCTGCGCGTGGAGCCGGCCGACAATGTCGCCCCGGGCGAGTACCGCCTCAGCGTCCTCGCCGAGGGTAACGGCGAGAGTGCAACCCTGCAACTGCAAATCACTGTCAAGGAGCAACTCCCGCCAAGCCTGGTGTTCGACGTGGACCTTCCCAGCGTCCGTGGAGCCCCTGACAGCACCTTCCGCTTCAACACCACCCTGCGTAACGAAGGCGACACCGACCTGACCGCTAACCTGATTGCCGAAGCGCCGTCAGGATGGTTCGTGCGCTTCCGCGCTGCTGGCCAGGAGGTGACCAGTCTGCCGGTGCGCGCCAACGGCTCGGAGAGCATCAGCGTCGAAGTGGAAGCGCCCGAAGGGGTTGAACTGGGCTCGTTCCCGATCTACATCAAAGCTGAGAGCGGCGACGTGCGCGCCGAAGTGACGCTGACCGCCGAGGTGGTTGGCCAGCCTCAGGTAAACCTGACCACGCCCGACGGGCGGCTCTCCGGCCAGGCCACCATCGGCCAGACCGCGACCTACACGCTGCTGGTGCGGAATACGGGCGCCGCTCCTGCCCGCAACATCACCTTGAGCGGCACACCTCCTTCGGGATGGACGGTGGAGTTCCAGCCGGCGACCATTGCCGAACTGGGCGCCGGGGCGGAGCAGGAGGTCACCGTCAGCGTGCGCCCGGCGGATAAGGCCGTCGCTGGCGACTACGTGGTCAGCTTCAGCGCTCGCCCCGAGGAAGGACGCAGTTCCTCGATTGATTATCGCATCACCGTGCTAACCTCAACCCTCTGGGGCATCGTGGGCATTGTGCTGATTGCCATCGCCGTGGGCGTGGTCGGCCTGGCCGTCTCGCGCTTCGGGCGTCGCTAAAAAACCGGCAGGGAGGTTTGGAGGAGCGCGGTCGCCCGGAAATCCGTTTCCGCTGCCAGCGGGAGGACCCGGCAAGGCTTGCCCTCCCCTCAAATAACCCCCTTATTTGCCCTGGCGAAAGGCTGCACATGGCTGTTGCAGCGTCTATCAGGCACGCCCCGGCCACCGGTTATTGGGGTGATTCTGGCGGCTACGCCGCCAGAATCGCCCAAACATAATCCGATGGGCGGCTACGCCGCCTCACCTCCCTGGGGGCAATGGACTTTGCACCGACCCTGAAAGGTTGCAAGCCCGGCTTGCAGATCACGTGGAAGGAAACTTAACCTATGGATATCGTTCTCGAGGCTCGCGGGCTGACCAAGCGCTACGGCGATTTTGTGGCCGTTGACCGGCTCAACTTGACCATCCGCCGGGGCGAGGTCTTCGGCCTGCTGGGGCCTAATGGCGCGGGTAAAACCACTACCATCCTGATGCTTCTCGGCCTGACCGAGCCAAGCGCGGGCTCGGTGCAGGTGCTGGGCCTCGACCCGGCGCGCCAACCGTTGAGCGTTAAGGCCCGCGTCGGCTACCTGCCCGACCAGGTCGGTTTTTACGACACCCTCACGGCGCGCGAAAACCTGGCCTACATTGCCCAGCTCAACGGCCTCAATCGCAAGGAGGCCGGCGCGCGCATCGAGGCCGCCCTGAAGCGCATGGGCCTGGAGGGAGTGATGGACAAGGCCGTCAGAACCTTCTCGCGGGGCATGCGCCAGCGCCTCGGTCTGGCCGAGATCCTGATGAAGCACCCCGAGCTGATCATTATGGACGAGCCGACCCTGGGCCTCGACCCCGAGGCGGCCCGCGAGTTCCTGGAGATGATTCGCGACCTGCGGAGCGAAGGCATCACCATCATGCTCTCCTCGCATCTGCTGCACCAGGTGCAGGCGGTCTGCGATCGGGTGGGGCTGTTCTCCAGGGGCAAAATGGTGCTTGAAGGCCCTGTGGACGTGCTGGCGCGCGAGGTCCTCGGCGGCGGCTATCATATCACCGTCGAGGCCGAGGGCGACGCCAGGCTGGAGACGGCCCTGAGCCAGGTCGAAGGGGTGCAAAAGGTGCAACGGGCCGGGCCGAACCGCTTCGTGCTCGAAGCCATCGGCGACCTGCGTCCTGCCGTGGCCCGGGCAGTGGTTGAAGCCGGGGGCCAGCTCTTCTCCCTGGCCAGCGAAGCGCCCAACCTCGAAGAGGTCTACGCCCGCTACTTCCAGAAGGAGGCCAGCCATGCTCGCGCAGCGTAAAGCGTCTGCCAGCGGCGCCGCGGCCACGCGCCGCGAAGGTTCGCCCTGGACCGGCCTGTGGGCCGTGGTGAGCAAAGAAATGGCCGACTACCTCAGCAGCACGCGCATGCTCATCCTGGAGCTGATCACCGTGCTCACCGCCGCCGGGACGGTCTTCACCGCCACGGCGCAGTTGCGCGAGACCGTCGGCCAGGATCGCTTCCTGTTCCTGCGGCTCTTCACCACCAGCCAGGAGCCGCTGCCGGCCTTCGTGGGCTTCCTGGTCTTCCTGGTGCCGATCATCGCCATCGCCCTCTCCTTCGACGCGGTGAACGGTGAACTGAACGGGCGCACCATGTCCCGCCTGCTGGCGCAGCCCATCTACCGCGATGCCCTGCTGCTGGGCAAGTTCCTGGCGAGCCTGTTCACCCTCGCCCTGGTGTTGACGACGATCTGGCTGCTGATCGCCGGCCTGGGCCTATTGCGCCTCGGCGTGCCCCCTGGCGGCGAGGAGACCGCGCGCCTGCTCTGGTTCCTAGTGCTGACTATTGCTTACGGCGGGGTGTGGCTGGCGCTGGGGATGCTGGCCTCCATCCTCTTCCGGCAACCGGCAACGGCGGCCATGGCCGCCCTGGCCACCTGGCTCTTCTTCACCGTCTTCTGGGGCATCATCGCCGGAATCCTGGCGCAGATTCTGCGGCCCGTGCGAATCGGCCTGCCCGCTGAACTGCTGGCCCAGGCCGAGCTCGAACAGGCTCTGAGCCGCCTCTCGCCGAACGTGCTCTACACCGAGGCCACCGTGGCCCTGCTGCGCCCCGAGGTGCGCTCGCTCGGCTTCGTGCTGCCCTCACAGCTCCAGGGCGCCATCCTGGGATCGCCCCTGCCCCTCGGCGAGAGCATCATGCTCGGCTGGCCGCACATGGTCGGCCTGATCGCCGGAACCATCCTGCTCTTCGCCCTGGGCTACGTCCTCTTCCAGCGCCAGGAGATCCGGGCATAGAGACGGCCCGGTGGGCCGTCTCCACGGCCCCGCCGGCAGGGGCAATGGAGAAATCCGGTTTCCCCGTTCGCATATCTGCGCCCGTCAGGGACCTGGCCCTCTTAGACCTCCGCCCGCAACCCGGCGGGTTGCGCCGCAACCGGTGGTTTCGAGTACAATTGGCGGGTCATCGTGGAGCACCTGGAAGCAACCGTAGGGGCTGCTCCCAGGTTCGTGGTTCGTTTCAGAGCGCACATCCTATGACCCCTGCCCGTTCGCTGCCCCGCCTGCCCGCCCGCGGCTACGCGCTGGCCCTGGCATTGATCGTCGCCCTGGCGGTGGGCCTGCGGGTCTGGTTCTGGTCCTGGCAGGCCCCCGCCGGCGCCGTGCAGCCGGGTGACCCCGAAGAATACTACCGCGCTGCGCTGCACATCCTTCGGGGCGGCTACCACGACACAGGTAAGTGGCTGCGCCCTCCGGTCTATCCGGCCTTTCTCGCGCTGATGTTTGCCCTCGCCGGGGTTGATGTGCGCTGGGCGCTGCTTGGCCAGGCCATCGTGAGCGGCGTTGGCGTGCTGGCCTTTGCCTGGCTCGGGCAACGGCTCTTCGCCAGCCGCGCCGTCGGGTTGCTCAGCGCCGCCCTGGCGGCAGTCTTTGTGCCCTTCGCCAGTTTTGGCAGCGTGCTCTTCGCCGAGGCGCTGTTTGTGATACTGATCGTCGCCGCTCTGGCGCTGCTGGATGGCGCCATCGTTACGGGCCGCTGGCGCCCGGCCTTCTTCGCCGGCCTGATTCTGGCCCTTGCCGCCCTGACCCGCGCCGTGGCGCTGTGGTTCATCCCCATCGCCGCGCTGCTGGTCCTCGCGCTCCCCCGCCGCTCTCCCTGCGCCCGCCTCGCCGACCGCCTGGCCCTGCCGCTGGCGCTGCTCCTCGGCGCCACCCTGGTGATCGGCCCCTGGGCGCTGCGCAATTACCTGGTGCACGAGCGGCTCATTCTATCCGACACCAACGGCGGCATCAGCATGTGGTTCGGCCTGGTGCGCAGCGACGAAGAGCAACGCGCCACGGCGGAACTGATCTTCAGCCAGCCCAACCTGGCCGACCGCCAGGCCCTCGCCGTCCGGCTGACACTCGCGCGTATCCGGGAGGACCCGCTCTTCTTCCTCAACCGCATGCGCTACAAGATCGCCTCACTCTTCCTGCTCCAGTCGCGCAGCTTCGCTGTGGGCGACGTGGTGACGATCAGCCCCCGCGATGAGCAGATCGCCCTGAGCGCCGGAGAGAACCCACGGCCCCTCAGCGCGCTCGCCGATCTCCAGTATGTGCTCCTGATGTATGGCGGCATCGCCGGGCTGTGCTTCGCCCCCTCGTGGCGGCGGGCCGCGCCCGCGGTCGCCTGGTTCGCCTTCGGCGTGCTGCTGGCGGCGATAACCGTGGCCCACCACCGCCTGCGGCTGCCGCTGGTGGCGGTGTGCGTCCCCTTCTGCGCCTATGCCCTCTGGCGCCTGCCGGCGGCTATGCGGGCGCTGGGCCGCGGCCTTACCCGCACCGCCTTGCTGCGCGCGGGCGCGATGCTGGCGGGCTGGCTGCTCTTCGCCAGTCTGATCGTCAGCACCCGCTACCTCACCTGGGCGCGCGCCGAACGCATCGCCGCCGAGGGACGCCAGGCCCTGGCCCGTAGCGATGCCCCTGCCGCCGAGGCCGCCTTCCGCGCCGCCTATCGCGCCGACCCCGCCAATTCGCTGCGCCCTATCGCGCTGGGCGACCTGGCCTTCTCCCGGGGCGACCTCCCCGCCGCCGCGGCCTGGTTCGCCGAGGCCAGCGCCCTTGAACCCCGTAGCCTGTACGCCCTGGCGATGGAGACCTGGGTCGCCACCCTGCGCGGCGATACCGCGGCAGCGGCCAGCGCCCATGCCCGCATCGCCAGCTTCGGGCGTGATACGAACGATTTCTACTTCTGGGCCTGGAAGGTCGCCCCGACCCCCGCCCCCTCGCGCCTCGCGCCCGGCGCCGCCACCGCCATCGGCCACTTCGTCGGCTTCGCCCCCGCCACCTTCGATCTGCCCGGCGGCCGCTGGACCCTCGGCGCCGCCCGGCTGCGCCTGGGCGGCTGCGGCGACCCGCGCCTGACCCTCCGAGGCCCCGCCGGTCGCCCCGTGACCCTCCGCGCCGCCGGGGTTGAGCGCCGCGTCGTCCTCAGCGGCGCCCCGGAAGAAGTCATTCTGCCCCTCGGCGCAACGCCGTGCGACCCCGCCACGCCCCTGATTGTCAGCATCACCAGCCCCACCAGCCTGCTCGACCTGGAACGGGCGCCCTGGTACACCGGCGTCGCCGTGCTCGCTGCCGAACGAGGTCCCTGAGTGCGCCTCGCCGCCACAACCCGCCGTCACTGGCCCTCCCACGCCCTGGCCCTGCTGGTCTACACCCTGCTGGCCCTGGTGGTCACCTTTCCCCTGCCGCTGCACCTCGGCGAGCGCATCATCGCCAACCAGCCCGGCCAGGTGGATGGCTACCTGGGAATCTGGAACGTCTGGTGGACGGCGCAGGCCCTCACCACCGGCCAGAACCCGTTCGTGACCCCCTTGCTCTTCCATCCCCAGGGGCTGGATCTCTTCTGGCAGACCCTTAGCCTGCCTCAGGGGGTGCTGGCCCTTCCGGTCACCCTCGCCGCCGGCCCGCTGCCGGCCTACAATCTGCTGATCCTGCTCAGTTTCATTCTCGGCGGTTACTTCACCTTTCTCTTCATCGCCTACGTGTTGCGCGACGGGGGCGAGCGGCAGTGCAGCGTAACGTCTGGTTGCGAAGCCGGCCCGCACCGGCTCCGGCAGGCTACGCAGGTAGCCTTCGCAACGCGAGCCGGAGCCTTCGGGCTCCCGGCGGACCGGTGGGTGGCAGCACGAGCAGAAGGTTTCCTCGCACCCGGCGAGCGGCGGGCCGCGATCCTGGCGGCGCTCATCGGCGGCGCGGTCTACGCCTTCGCGCCCTTCCATATGCAAAAGGTGCTCGACGCGCAACTGGAGGTCGCCTCCGTCCAGTGGCTGCCGCTGTGGGCGCTGGCAACCGCTGCGCTGCTCGAACGCCCGCGCTGGCCGCTGGCCCTGCTTAGCGGCGCGGCGCTGCTCGTGGTCGGCCTGGGCACCTGGTACTACGGCCTGTTCGCGCTGATTGCCACCGGCCTGATGGCAGGACTGTGGGCGCTTCGCATCCCTGCCGGCCCCGCCGGGCCGCCGGCAACCCTGCGGCTGCCCGGCGCGCCCGTGGGCCTGCAAGCCACCACCCTGCTCTGGGGCCTGGCGCCGATTGTCCTCTGGTTCGCGGTCATGACCCCGCGCCTCCTCAGCCTGCTGTACACCGGCGACGCGCTCCTCGGCGACGCTCGCGGCGAGCAGCAGGCTTACGCCGACCTGATTAGCTTCTGGCTGCCCAATCCCAACCATCCCCTCTGGGGAGGGGCCGTCACCGCCTTCTACGAACGGCTGCACCCTGGCGAGATCCTCTGGAACGTTTCGCTGGGCCTGGTGGGGATCGCCCTGGCACTCTACGGCGTCATCCTGAGCGGGCGCGCCCACTGGCGCTGGCTGGCGCTGGGCGTCTTTGCGGCGGCCATGGCCCTCGGCGCAGAGATCTTCGTGTTCGGGCGGAACACCGGTCTCCCTGGCCCCTACGCCCTGATCCGCGACCTGCCCGGAGTGCGCTCCAGCCACCGGCCCAACCATTTTGTGCTCATCAGCCTCCTCACCACGGCCCTTTTCGCCGCCGCGGGCGCCCGCCCCCTGCTCGCCCGCGCGGGCCGGGGCGCAGCGCTGCTGGCCGCTGCGCTGCTGGCGAGCATTATCGCCATTGACGGCACGGCCGGCGCCGCGCCGCTCTTCCAGCGCCCCATGCCCCGACCCTACCTGAGCATGCCCGCACCTGACGGCGCCCTGCTGCCCGTCCCGCTTCACCTGAACTTCTCCAACAGCGAGCACCTCTGGTACCAGACCCGCCACCACTGGCCGATCATCGGGGGCTTCATCGGACGCGAGCCGCCCTATCCCCTGGGCCGTTACGCTCCGGGGATCAAGGAGCTGCGCTTCGGGCAGGTCGAACGCGATGACATCCTCAGCCCCGGCTGGCCCGACCTGGCCCGCGAGACCCTGGCGGCCTACGCCATACGTTATGTCGTGTTCCACCACGACTCGATGGGTTCGTCGCTGCCGCCTATGCGCGACCTGGTCGCCGAGATGGGTCTGACCGAGAGCTACCGCGACGAACAGGTGACTTTCTACCCCGTGCCCGTACCGGAGCGACCCCGCCCTCTGGCCTACCTCGGCCCCGGCTGGGGCGATCTGGAGCAGGACGCCGCGGGCGCCCGGTGGCGCTGGATGGGGGAGGCGGCACAGGTCTTCCTGCTCAACCCGACCGGCGCCCCGCGCCCTGCGCGCCTGACCCTCGACCTCGAAGCCTTCGAGCGACCCCGCGCGCTCACCGTCCGCGCGGGCGACGCCGCGCCCTTCACCCTGACCGTCAGCCGCGCCCGCATGCGCCGCACCCTGCACGTCATCCTGCCCCCTGGCGAGACTGTGCTATACTTAAGCGCCCCCGCCGACGCGCCGCCGGGACAGCCCTCCCGGCGCCTGAGCCTGGCGTTCATGGGGATGATTATTGAATAAACGTTAAACGGCTAACTCTACTTGGTCACGCTGCTGCTGGCGGGGGTTGCGGGGGCCGCAGGACCCCGAAGATCTCCCCTTCCTCGCAGCGGCAGCCGCGGCGAGTGACAACGTAGAGCTAATATATCATTGAGAAATAGATCCGGTATAGCCCGCGAAGGCGGGCTTCGCAACCGTAGCCCGCGGCTTCAGCCGCCGGGCTATAGGACGAGTACTTCTTTATAAAAGGGCGCGGGCATAGCCTCCCCGCAACCCCTGTTCCGCCCGCGGCAATGGCAACGACCACCTTCCAATCTACTCGACAGGAGCGCGAGGGCCGGCCGGTGCGCCTCAGCAAGTGGCGCGCGGTTGCCTACGAGGTGGCCCTGAACGGCTGGCGCATTCTGCTTGAAACGGTCAACGATTTCAGCCTCTGGCGCATCATCGAGTATCCCTGGGCCACCCGCGCTCTCGACCTGCGCCGCGGCGACCTGGTGCTCGACATCGGCTCGGGCACCTCGTCATACCCGCACATGCTCGCCAGAGAGGGCGTTAACGTGATCGTGCTGGAGCTGGACCAGGAACGGGTGCGCTGGCAACTCCGCAAGCGGCGCGCCACCGCCCGCCCCGGCGACGGCCAGTTCTTGCCCCTGGTGGCCAGCGCCACCGCTATGCCCGTGCGCGATGGCAGCCTCGCGCGCATCGCCGCCATCTCCTCGCTCGAGCACATCCCCGACGACGCGGCGGTCGGGCGCGAAATCGGGCGCGTTCTGGCCCCTGGCGGCATTGCCGCCGTGACCCTGCCCTTTACCAGCAGTGAGCGCACTGGCTTTTTCCGCGGCATTCGCCCGTTTGTGCCGGTGGAGCGGAACGCCTTCGTGCAGGAGGGTAAACCCGGTTCGTTCTTCCGCTTCTACACCCTGGAGGACCTTGAGCACACCTATGCCCGGCCCGCCGGCCTGCGCATGAGCCGGCTGGAGGGCTTCGGGCGCTCCCTCCTCAACGGGCGCTACCACGAGACGCAGCTCACGCGCTACTGGCGCCGCTTCGTGCTCAAGGATCTGTTGCTGGCCCTGATTGTCCATCCCCTCGAAGAGCGTTTCGACCGCAGCGATCCGCTCTACGTGATGTTCACTCTGCATAAACCGTGAACGCCGAGTCCCGCCAGGGTCTGGAAGCCGAACGACGACGCCTGGATGTCACCGTCGCGCCCGCGTCCGCGCGACAGGGGGAAGCCAGGCAGTGGCTCGCCGTCAACTGGACTGTGCCGGGCCTCCTGGCGCTGCTGCTGGTTGTCGCCGCTCTGGTGTCGCTTGGCCGCTCGCAGGCTCCGGCCCTCGCCCCGGTGACCGGCGGCGAGATCGCGCCCGGGCCGGTCTTCCTTGACGGCATCTACGGCCCCGAACGCCACCTTGATGGTTCCCTCTACCGCTGGACGAGCGGCAACGCCCTGGTCCAGGTGCGCGGCGCCTTCTTCGCCGCGCCCGCCTACCGCGCCGAGGTGCGCCTGCGCGCCGACAACCCCGCGGGGCCGCAGCCGCTGACGTTGCTCGTCGGCGGGCAAGCCGTGGCCCGCGTCACCCCGGAGTCGCGCTTTCGCCTCTACCGGCTGCTGATCGGCCCCGGCGGCGAGGGCGCCGAGCTATGGCTCGCTCTCCAGACGCCCACCTTCGTCGCTGCTGGCGACCCGCGCCCCCTGGGCGTGATGCTGACCGACGTGCGGCTGCGCCCGCTTACCCGGCCCGACCTGGCGGGAGCGGCGCTCGCCGGCCTGGGGCTGGCGGCGCTGTGGGGATTGCTGCGCGCTGCCCGGCTGCCGCGGAGCGACGCGCTGGCGCTCACCGGCGTGGCCGGTCTCGGATTGGCGGCCCTGGCCATCCTCAACCGGCCCGCGGCCCTGCCCCCGACCTGGCTGGCGGCCCTGATGCTCAGCGGTGTCTTCCTGGCCGCCCTGAGCGCGCGACCTTTCCCCGCGCGCCTCGGTCTGGCCGCCCTGATGCCGCCTGTCGCCCTGGCCAGCCTGATCTGGCCCTCCTGGCTCTCCGACGATGCCTTCATCTCCTTCCGCTACGCCCAGAACCTGGCTCTGGGCCACGGGCTGGTCTACAATGTCGGCGAGCGAGTCGAGGGCTACACCAATTTTCTGTGGACGGTGATGGCGGCGGGAGTGCTGCGCCTGGGCGGCGACCTGGCGCTCTGGAGCCACGCCAGCGGCGTCCTGCTCGGCCTGTTGATCGTCGTGGGAACCTATCGGGTGGCCGAGCCGCTCATCGGCCCGCCATGGGCGCTGGTGGCGGCCCTGCTCACCGGCACGAGCCAGAGCCTGCTGCTCTACACCGCCCGCGGCTCCGGGCTGGAGACGGGGTTGTTCACGCTGCTTGCGCTCGTGGGCGGAGGCGCATACCTCACCCGCGAGCGATCGGGGTCACGCGGGCTGGCAGCCGCCGGGCTGGCCTTCGGACTCGCCGCGCTCACGCGTCCCGAGGGCCTGCTGTTGTTCGCCCTCACGGCCCTGCATGCCAGGCTCACGGCAGCGCCGGGGCGGCAGAGGGGCCCGGCGGAACGCTGGCGCGCGACGCTGCCGCCGTTGCTGGTCCTGGGCGTGCCTTTCCTGGCTCTGTTCGGGCCATACTTCCTGTGGCGGCTGGGCTACTACGGCGACCTGTTGCCGAACACCTTCTACGCCAAAACCGGCGGCGGCCTGAAGCAGATCGAGCGCGGCCTGGCCTATGCCGGGGCCTTCGCCCTGACCATTGGCGGCCCGCTGCTGCTGGTGATCGCCGCGCCGTGGCTGCGATCCTGGCGCGCGGCCCTGGCCTCCTGGCGCAGCTATGTCTTGCTGGTGACCCTGACCTACAGCGCCTACATCATCGTTGTGGGCGGCGACCACTTTCGCGGCGAACGCTTCTTCGTGCCCCTGGTCCCCTGGTTCGCGCTCCTCATCGCCGACGGGCTGGCGACCAGCATCCAGACCCTGCCCGCGCCCGCGCGCCTGGTGCGGACCCTGCTGGCCCTCGGGCTGGCAGCCGGGAGCCTGGCCGCTCTCGCTCGCACGGCGCCCTTCGACACCACCATCCGTGGCCTGGACGAGAGCGTGTGGATCTGGCGCGAGATCGGCTGGTGGCTGCAAGACCACAGCCCGCCCGAGGCCAGCATCGCCGTGGCCGGCGCAGGCGCGGTAGCCTTCTACGGGCAGCGCACAGCGATTGACATGTACGGGCTGACCGACCGGCACATTGGCCGGCTGCAAATCGCGGGCATGGGGGAGGGCGTGCCCGGTCACGAAAAGCGCGATCCGGGGTACATCCTCCATCATCGGCGCCCAACCTACATACCGCGCATCTGGGACGACTATTTTGGCGGCCGCGCGGCCCTGGAGCCATCCTACCGCCTCATCCGCGTGGTGAGCCGCTCGGGACGAGCACTGGAACTGTGGGAACGCCGGGAAGAATGAATAGTCTGTAAACAAAGTTTCTCGTTAAAGCCCTACCCTCTCCCCAGCCCTTCCTGCTGGGGGCGGGCGCTTCTCAGGTGTAGGATTTTCCGGCGCATCCTCGCGTCGCATTCGCCATCCGGGGCATTGGGACGCCCCACTTCCCCCTCTCTCGCTCGCGGGAGAGGGGGGCGGGGGGGGGGGTGAGGACCGTAAGCGCATTGGAATGCCGAAAACCCCTGCTCGCCCAAAAAACCCTACACCTGAGAGAGGGCGAGCGCCCGGCTCCCACCCCTGTTGGAGGCCGGGAGGGTGCGGAAATGCCAGGAAACTTGCTTTACAGACTAACGAATAACGGAATCCGAATATCACCCTTTTGTCAGTGAATCAGCGCAACCTTACAGGGATCTCGCTCGTTTTATAAATAGCCCGCGTCTATCCTGCCTGCCGTGCCGTGGGCGCGCCTTGCCGAGTTCAGCGGATTGAGGAACCATGAACGTTCTCTACTGCATCCCGCGCTACGACAGCGCTGCGATGGGCAATCGCATTCACAGCGAAGTGATCGCCGAATGGCGGCGGCATGGCATCGAGGCCGAAGTGTTGAGCCTGGATGCCCGTCTGACGCGCCGGGTCACGAGCACCGAAGAGGGGGTGACGGTGCATCGCCTCCCGGTAAGCGCCAGCGCGCCGCTGAAGCTCGCCAATCGCGCTGTAGCCGCTGCGCTGCCCTATCCCTATCTCGCTGGCGCGGCATTGCACTACCAGCGTTTCATTCGTGAGCGGCGCTACGCTCTGGCCCACCTCGAAACCGCCTTTCCCCTTGGCCTGATCGCCGCGCTGGCCCCCCGCCGCCACTCGCCGCCCCTGGCGATTACCCTGCCCGGCGCCGATATTATGGCCGAGCCGGAATATGACTACGGCTACGGGCGCTTCCCCGCCGTGCGCGCCATCCTGCCCTGGGTCTTCCGGCGCGCCGCTGTGCTGCGCGCCGACTCGCCCCAGATCCGCGAACTCGCCGTCCGCCTCGGCGCCGATCCGCGCAAGGTTGTCGCGATCCCCTACAACATCACCGCCGACAGTTTCCCG
The DNA here is from genome assembly GCA_025057155.1 of Chloroflexaceae bacterium. NCBI lineage: Bacteria > Bacillati > Chloroflexota > Chloroflexia > Chloroflexales > Chloroflexaceae > Chloroflexaceae bacterium. Next base: position 152,168 of record JANWYD010000005.1, on the reverse strand, counting down.
CCCTCTGGCGACCTCATGGCCTTCCGCCAGCGCAGTCGCCTGGAAGTCGCGGAACGACACCATCTCGACCCCGCCCGGCCGATCGTTGTCAGTCTGAACCGCCTCCACCCCTTCAAAGGCATCGCCTACCTGATAGATGCGCTGCCCTATCTGCGGCGACGCGGGATCGCGCCGCAGACGCTTATTGTTGGCCCTAACCGTTCCACACCCCGCTTTGGCGACTACGGGGCCTTCCTGCGGGCCCGGGCCGCCGCCGCGGGGGTCGGCGCCGACGTGCACTTTACCGGTGGCATTCCCCATGCCAAGGCCATCACCTACCTCGCCGCCGCCGATGTCGTCGTGGTGCCCTCGGTAGCCGAGTCGTTCAGTCGCGTGGCGGTCGAGGCCGCGGCGGTGGGCACCCCTACCGTGGTCACTCGCACCACCGGAGTCAGCGACTATATAGCGGCCCATGCCGCCGGTCAGGTCGTGGACCCCCGCTCCGGCGCGTCTATTGCCGAAGCTCTCGAGGAATTGCTCACCGATCGCGAGACCTGGGCCGCCTGCAGCCGCCGCGCGGCGGCCATGGCCCCGGCCTTCAGCTCGGCGCATATCGCGGCCGAGCTGCTACGTCTGTACCAGCCGTTTCTCGGTCCACATGTCGCATTACCGTCGCGCCAGCTTGAAACATTGACAACGATAGTGAACTGAGCTACGATCAGCGGCCCTCATCGAGCCGCAGCGAGCGCGGTCTACTCCCGCCCCCGGTCCTGAGGAGCGTTCACCCAGAAGGAGACCAGGTCTATGAAGCGATATCGCACACCTATGATCGTAAGCCTGGCGGTCGGGCTGCTGGTCATCGGCGCCATTGCCGTGACCCTCTGGCAGGCCCCCCGCGGCGTAGCCCAGGATCAACAGCCGATCCTGGAATACCCTGTCTATCCGCCTACCCCCACCGTCGGTCCCAACCCGACAACGCCTCCACTTCCGCAAGGCCGGGCGCCACTTGCGGTGACCGCCTTCGACGATGCGGCCGATCTGCGCGCCTGGGAGATCGTCGATCTCGAGTTCGTGCTGCCTGAGAGCCGCTCCGTCTGGACCATTCGCGACGGGCGCCTGGCGCAGGACGCTACTGCGGCCGCCGGCAACCCCTCGATCCAGGAGACACTCGCTCTTACCGGCGAGGCTGCGTGGACCGACTACACTGTCAGGGTGAGCTTCTACGACTTCTACAACGGCACCGCCGGGCTGGTGGCCCGCTATAGCGGCGCTGACCCGGCAACCGCCAGTTACTATCGCTTCCGCATACTGAAGAACACCTTCGAGGATACGCCGAAGCGGGTGCTGGAGAAGGTTGAAGGCGGCGTGGCGACCACCCTGGCGGCCATTGACGAGCCGGGCTTCACCGAGCGCGAATGGCACACCCTCGCCCTGAGCGTGAACGGCGGCGCCATCACCGTCACCCTTGATGGTCAGGTCGTGGCCCAGGCGCAGGACCCCGCGCCGCTGAAGGCCGGCCGCGCCGGCATCTACACCCGCGCCATTGGCGGGATCATCTTCGACGACTTTGCCGTCGTCCAGCCGTAGCCAGGGTCAGGGGGCAGGCCCGCACGAGGGCCGGCGACGCAGCCAGCGATCGGCGGGCCAGTTTGCCGGGCTGCGGTTCAGGATGGACCTATGCGCAGTAGCGTTCTCTCTACCGCTCCACACCTCCATACGAACGTCGCGGAGGGTTGGAGAGCTGTGGAGCACCGGACCCAGGTCAGCATTAGGTGAACGATATGCGGGGGCGTCTGCCACGAACGCTTCGCCCATCCCCGCCTGGAGGTAGAACGAGCCATGTTGCGAACCTCGCTTGTCGCGCTGTGTACCGTTGCGATGCTGGCCGCCGTGTTCGCGGCGCAGCCAGCGCCCTCTGCCAGGGCGCAAGAAAGCGGCCTGCAATTAATCACTGAATTCATCATGCCTAGCTCCAATGATGTGAAGTTCCCACATGTAGTGGCAGGCAACAATCAGGTACACGCCTCTGGAAACGCCTTTCGCCGCACGGCCTTCGCCTGGAGTAAGGGGGCAACTGCAACCAGCTTTCCTAACCCTGTAGACCTGGGCCCTGCCGAGGGCCAACCCGATTACTCCCCCACCTCGATTACCCTGGGGCCTGATGGTTCGGTGTGGGCCGCCTGGATCAACCAGCCGTCACGAACGATCTTCGTGCGCCAGCGTTCTCCGCAAGGAGAATGGGGGCCAACCCGCATCGTCAACCGGGGGTCGCCCTTTCCGGTCTCGGTCGAGGTGGCGGTATCGAGCAACAATCAGATCTTCGTCGCCTGGCGCGATCCCGGCACGCCGGTGCGGTTCCGCACCTCTACCGATGGCGGCGTAAGCTGGAGCGGGCTGACCAATGTCACCAGTTTCGAGGCCTATGCGTCGCCGCTGGGCCTGGCCGCCGGCCCGAACGGCCAGGTCGGTCTGACCTTCACCGCCGGCGCCGGGGATCGCCTGCACATCTTCGCCGGATTGTGGAACGCGGGAACGTCGCGCTTTGAAATCAGCCAGGTGACCTCCGGCGGCGATGGATGGGCCGACTCGAGCATCAGCTTCGACCGCCAGGGCCGGGTATATGTCGCATGGCGCGGTATCGCCGAGGGCGGGCCGAATTCGGGCGTGTTCTACTCCGAGCGCCAGCCGGACGGCAGTTGGCCGCGCAGCCGGCTCACGTCTGGCCGGGTGATTGGTACAGCCAATATCAGCCTCGACGAGCAAAACAACCTGCACGTTTCGTGGATCGGACAGCCGTCGGGCAGAATCCAGCCCTTCTATGCCTTCAAGTCTCCAACGGCCAACTTCCGCGGACCGCTCACTTCGGCCGCCAGTGGCACGCTCTTTAACCCGCGGGCTTCCGGCAGCATTGTCGGGGGTGTCGCGTACAATCACATGGTCAGTGAGGAGTTCACGGGCAGCGGGCTGCGCATGCGCTATTCGTTGTTCAGAGCGGCGGCCTTCGGCGGCCAGCCGGTGATCGAGGGCGATGCGCCTCGAACCGGTCGAAGCGCCGAACGGGCCGTGCTGGTCTCGTTCCCCAGCCTTCAGGGGACACCCAACCAGATCCGCTGGCGCTGGAACTCCCCGCCAACTGACGCTGCGAGCGACTCCAACGGCTGGCAACCCTTCAGCAACCCGCTGCGGGTATCCGTGCCGGAAGCGCTGTACAGCGATACGTCCTGTCTGCCGTCAACCCTGTTCACCCAGCTTCGGAATACGCAGACCGGCGAGATCGAGGCTGAGGCGCGTTCGGATAGCATTCTCATAGATGGCGTAGTGGAAGCCTGGGTATACCTGGAAAATCCGCTCGCCCGGGCCGCAAGCGTCACGAACGCACCGGTGAGCGACGATGGCCAGGCGCCAGGCGGCGCGCCCGATCACACGCGTTATCCGTTTACCTACCTGAACATCATTCCCGACACCGACTGTAGCGGTCTGACCGAGGCCCGGATCAGCGGCGCCGGAACCAGTTTCAGCACCACCTACCAGCTCGGGCCGAACGGCTGGTCCGGATTTGTGCCGATCCCCGGCTTCAGCGGCCAGCAATCGCGGCCCTGGCCGATGGTGGTCGAAGTGCGTGATGGGGCGGGGAACAGGCAGACCTTTAACCTGACCGTCAACTACGACAATGTGAGGCCGCGGCTGAACCAGCAAGACGCGAACAACAATTCACAGGCCAGCGCCGTTCCCCATCCCCAATTCGACCTGCTGCAGACCCTGCGCTTCAGTAACATCCCCGTAGATGACGACTTCTTCCCTGATGAGATCTGGGGGGTATGGGTGGCCAACTCGCCCGATCGCGTAGCCGACCCGCTGCGGGATCAGAACCTGCGATGGTTCATCGTTCCGGCGAGCGGCGTGCAAAACGGCACCTTCGACATCAGGAACTGGAGCCTGGCCAGCGGTCTCAGCCGCGCGCAACTGGTGGCGGGCGAGGATTACTATCTGTATGTGCGCTTCCTTGACGCGGCGGGCAACGCCAGCGATGGATACATCGAGATCCGCGTGCCCTCCAGCAATCTAACGCCGCCCCAACTCTGGCTGCCGAGGATGTATCGGTAACCGACCGCTCGTTAAGGCCGCCACACAAACGCACGGGGTCTGGGAGTGTCTCGTCCTCCCAGACCCTCTCGCATACTACGCGCAAGCGCGGATGCATATGTGCGTCAAGACTTTCTTCCTATTCGCAAGCACTGGCGTTCAGTAGTACAATAGGTTCACCTTGCGCGACCCGCACGGCAAGAGGGCCGCGTCCATCGAGAGGGATGCCTATGAAAGGTTACATCAGACCCGCTATTGCCGGCGGGGCGGTATTGCTGCTGGTCGCCGCGCTCGTGGCCGTGGCTCTCTGGCAGGCGCCGCGTGGTGTCGCCCAGGAACAAGAGCCTTTGCTCGAGTATCCGCCGTTTCCCCCCACGCCGACGATTGGCCCGAATCCGACGGCGGCGACGATGCCCCAGACGGCTGCAATCCTTGCCGCAGACACTTTCGACGATCCCGCAACCATCAACGCCTGGACGTTCGTGCCGCTGGAGCCGATCCGGCTGGCTGAACAGCGCCCTATCTGGACGATCGCCAATGGGCGGCTCGAACAACGCTTTACCGCCTCGGCAGGAAACCCCTCAACCCTGGAGACGGCGGCGGTCGCCGGCACGTCGGCGTGGACCGATTACACCGTGCAGGTCAGTTTCTACGACCTGTACAATGGCACCGCCGGGCTGGTGGCCCGCTATAGCGGCAATGATCCGCTAACTGCGAGCTACTACCGCTACCGGATCTTGAAGAATGCGTACCCGGCTACTCCCAAACAGGTGCTTGAACGGGTGTACCAGGGCGTCGCCACCACGCTGGTGGAGATCAGGGAACCGGGGTTCGATGAGCGAATGTGGCATGTGCTGGCAATGAACGTCACCGGCGACACAATCACCGTTACGTTGGACGGAACGGTTGTGGTCGAGGGATACGATCCGGAGCCCCTCCCGGCAGGGCGGGCAGGGGTGTATACGCGGGCGATGGGAGGGATTCTCTTTGACGACTTCAGCGTCACGAGCCGCTAGCCGGTAGAAGAGGACAACCCTATGCGCCGCCTGACTCTCATCCTTAGCGCCCTGACCCTGGTGGCCCTGCTCCTGCCCGCGGCGCCTGGCCTGGCCCAGGGGGGCAGCGGTCCGCGCTTGCTCGGCCAGACGACTGTCCCGAACGTTCGCGAGATCAAGTTCCCCGACGTGGTCGCCGCGCGGAGCGAGGTGTTCCTCTCGGCGAACGCCAATCGCGCCGATGCCTTCGTCTGGCAGAAGCGCGACCGCACACTTGACTTCCCCAACCCCACGCGGCTTGGCGATGCCCCCGGTCAGGCCGACTTTTCGACCACCAGTATAGCTATCGGCCCCGATGGCGCCGTCCACTATGTCTGGATCAACCAGGAGCGCCGCTCAATCTTCTACCGGCGCAAACCGCTCAACGGCGACTGGGGGCCGCAGCGCACCGTGTATGCTGGCCCCAGCGGCGCCTTCCCGGTCAATGCCGTGGTTGAGGTCTCCAGCGACAATTACGCCTATGTTGCCTGGCGAGAGCCAGACAGGCCCGCTTTCGTCGTGCGTTCCAACAACGATGGGCAAAACTGGTCGCCCCGGGTGAGCATCGGCAACGACGCGGCGGTCAATTTTCCCGCTCTGGCAGCCGGGCCAAACGGGGCGATGGCCATTGCGGTGACCGCGGGCGAGAGCGATCGCCTGGTCATCCGCGCAGGCACCTGGAACGGGAGCACATTTGCGCTCACTCGTGTTTCGGGCCTTGATGAGGGCTACGCGGATCCGACGGTAACCTACGATCTCGATGGTCGCATCTACGTGGCGTACCGGGGCATCGCCGAGGGCGGTTCAGGCTCCGGCATCTTTGTGTCGAGTTCAAGCGACGGCAATACCTGGGCCGTCACCCGGATCACCGGCCCCGCTAAGACGTTCGGCACGGCCAATATTTTTGCCGACTCCAGCGGCAACCTGCATTTGCAGTGGAACGCCGTGGTGGACATCGGCCAGCGCGTGTACTACGCCGTGCGCCCGCGGGGCAGCACCTCCTTCACCAACCCCATCGCCGCTCCGAACGACGCAGGGGTGATTTTCAACTCGCGCATGTCGGCGAATGTCAGTGACGCCTCCTACGCCCACGTGGCCGGCGAGTTGTTTGGGGGCGGACCCTCGGTGCTGCGGTATCTGCTCTTCGCTGCCGAGCCGGGCGCCGATGTGGGGGCGGACCCCAACATTGAAGACAATGCGCAGTACATACCAGGCAGGAACACCGTCAGGGTGAGTTTCCTCAACATTCGCGGCCAGCCCGCGCAGATCCGCTGGCGCTGGAACTCTCCACCAACCGATACGGCCAATGACTCGAATGGATGGCAGCCCTTCAGCAACCCGATGACCATTCCCTTGCCTTCCAGTCTGTTCGGCCAGGATTGCACGCCGGTGAAGTTGTACACCCAGGTGCGCGAGGCCGATGGTGATACCGGCGCTCCGCAGAGCGACGATATTATCATTGACCCGGGGATCCAGGCGGCGGTTATTATCAGCAATCCGCACATCGCCCGGCGCGCGCCACGGTTCACTCCTGCCGGCGATGACCTGCACGATCCACTGCTGCCGGCTGATAGCGGCGCCGCCGGGGCAAGTGATGGCCATCCCGGCTATACCCGCGAGCCGGGCTTCTACCTGGACGTCCGGGGGGTCAATGATTGCAGCAATCTCAAGGATGTGGCGGCCGGTCGCAGCATTACCAGTTTCGCGCGCGCCATCCCGATGCAGAATGACTTCTTCGCCAATGCGCTCGGCTACCCCGGACGGATCGCCCTCGGCGAGAATAATCTGCTTGTGCGCGTGAGCGACCGGGCGGGCAATCAGCGGGATTATCAGCAAACGCTGATCTACGATCCCGTAAAACCGGTGCTGGCGAGTTCAACGCCTGACTCGCTGCGCATCACCTCGAATGCTCAGGCTACCATTCTGACCACCCTGAGTTTCAGCAATTTCACCGTTACCGATAATGCCTATCCAGGCCGGGGCTTCTGGGGGGTCTGGCTGGCTAATAGCCGCCAACCGGTCAATAATCCCGCCACCGATCCGAGTCTGGTCTGGACGCCTGTGCAGGCGCCCGGCGACGGCACGACCTTTACCATCACCAACTGGAGCCTGGCGAGCGGGCTGCGGGCCGATCAACTCACCCCTGGCGCCTATTATGTCTATGCGCGCTTCCTTGACGGCGCCGGCAATCCCACCGACGGCCATCTGACAGCGACCATTAATCTGACCAGCGTAACCTTTACGCGGACACACCTGCCGGTCATGCGACGCTAGCGCGCTTGCGGATTGCGGACTGACCGGGGTGCGGGAGACCGGATTTTCCCGTCCCGTCTTGCCAAATCATCTAGGTTTTCATCTGGCGGGGTATGGGAAACATGGTTTCCCCATACCCCTGCCTGGTAGAAGCGTGTGGCGCGCGAACATGCATACACCTGTTGACCACACGACGTCTCCCGCCACTCCGGGGCGGCTACGGGCGCTGGTGCGTTTCCGGTCCTGGCTGGCTGCCGGTGACGCCGGTCCGTGGGTGATTACCCTGGTATTTCTGCTGCTGCTGCCCTTCAGCGTGCCGCGCGTGGCCCTGAGCGACGAGGTGCAGTACTACGCCTATCTGCGCTCGGTCTACTTTGATCGCGATCTCGATTTCCGTAACGAGTACGAGCACTTCGCCGCGCAGGCCGAACGTTTCGGCGATCAGGCCATCACCAGGGCGCTGCTGCGCGAAGACGCGATGAACCCCAATCCCCGGACGGGGCTGCTGCGCAATGTCGCGCCGGTTGGCGCGGCGATCCTCTGGGCGCCGGGGTTCGTGCTGGCCGATATGGCCGTGGGCCTCGCCAATGCTCTGGGGGCGAACCTGCCACGCGATGGCTACGGGCGAGCGTACATCGTCGCGACGTGTATGATGTCGGCGCTGTATAGCCTGCTGGGCCTGTTGCTGACCTACCGGCTGGCGCGCCGCTACAGCGACGACTTTGCCGCCACCGTGGCGACGCTCACCGTCTTTCTGGCCTCTTCGCTGGTATTCTACAGCATCATTCTGATGCCGTGGTCGCACGCGCCCGGCTTCTTCCTCTTCGCGCTGTTTCTGACGGTCTGGATGCGTCACTGGCGGCGACCCCTGGAGCGGGGCCTGGGTACGTGGATGGCCCTGGGGCTGATCGGTGGGTTGATGGTGATGACCCGCGAACAACTGGGGCTGTTGTTGATCATCCCGGCCCTGGAAGCCCTCTGGACCTACGGGGTCCTGGCGGCGGGTTCTTCGGGGGGTCCGCCTCTCCGAACTGCTCCGCAGAGGAGGGATCACCAGGCAGCGTTTGTGGCAGAGGAACGCTGGCGCGCGGCCCTGGGGCTTGCCGGCCGCCATGCGGCATTTCTCGTAACACTGGGGGTGACGCTGACGCCGCAATTGCTGGCCTACCAGATCCTCAACGGGCGGCCCGGCCCCTCGCCGACCGTGGCGAGCAAGTTCATCTGGAGCAGCCCGAACTTCCTCAATACGCTCATTGATCCGGGGCGGGGCGCCTTTGTATGGGCGCCGGTGCTGGCCCTGGGGTTGCTGGGTCTGCTCTGGCTGGCGCGCCGGGATGCGCTGCTGGCCGGGTTGCTGCTGGCCGGGTTCCTGGCGCAGACCTATATCAACGGCGCCTTTGGCACGACCTGGCACCTGCGGGGCGCCTTTGGCTTTCGCCGGTTGATCGAGTGCACGCCGATCTTCGTGGTTGGCCTCGCGACGTTCCTGGCCTGGTTGCAGCCGCGGGCGGGCAGATGGCCCATTCTCATCGGGGCCGTGGCCCTGGTGGCCTGGAACATCGGCCTGATCGCCCAGTTCACATTCATCCGGCCAGAGGTGATCCGTCGCGAACTGGTCTGGAATGACATGCTCTACTACCAGTTGGTGGAAGTGCCCCGGCAGGTGGTCGAGAAGCTGTGGACGCTGCTCTTTGACCGCTGCCGCCTGATGACCAACCAGACGTGTTGAGGGCGTGTTGAGATTTACCGCAGAGCACGCAGAGGAACGGAGAGGATGAACTTTTTGCGGCCCTCCGCGCCCGCCGCGGTGCGAACGTGTTCAGGAGATGTGAACACTATCACGTGTTGAGGCAGCGGGGAGCGCCCCTGACCGCAGTGTGATTTTGGCCTCAACTGGTCTGTGAACTGCCCTTCCTTGCCTTTCCGCCCCTCTACTGGTCTCCCTCCGTTGGTAGGAGGAGCCAGGCGCCCTCACCCCGGGAGGGTTGAGTTGGGAAGGGGGCGGGTTTAGCGAAAACCCGCATTCACAGACCGCTTAGTAGTCTGTGAACGAAGGTTCGTTGCCTTTCCGCCCCCCTCCCAACCTCCCCCCATGGGGGGAGGAGCCGAACTCCCTCCCCCAGCGGGAGAGGGTTGGGGAGGGGGTGGGTTTAGCGAAAAACCTGGTTCACACACTACTTAGAGGGCCTTCTGCCCCTCACGGGTGCTGGCCAGGGTTCCCAGGTGGCAGGCTTCACTGAGACTGACCAGATAGGGCAGATCGGCGCCGTACTCGATGACCGAGATGCTGGCGTTGGTCACCCAGATGCGGTTTATCCGATCCATGTTCATTCCCAGCGCATCGGCGACCAGGATCTTGACGATCACATCGTGGGTGCTGATCAGCACGGTTTGATCGGGGTGTCGCCGGCAGAGTTCCTCGCGAAAGTCGAGGGTGCGTTTGAGGACGTTGGAAAAGCTCTCGCCTCCGGGCATCTGGGAGCGGGTAGGATGCTCGCGCCACTCGCGCAACCCCGGGCCGTAGAGGGCCTCGACCTCGTGAGCGTACTTGCCCTGCCACTCGCCGTGGTTAATCTCCAGCAGGGCGTCGCTGTAGGCCAGGGGGACGTGGGGATGGTAGGCGGCGATGGCCTGCGCCGTGCGAGCGGCGCGCTGGAGGGGACTGCTGTAGATGTAGTCAATCGGCTCGGCCTTGAGGCGCGTTGCCAGCGCTTCGGCCTGCCGTAACCCCAGCTCGGAGAGCGGGGCGTCGAGTTGTCCCTGGTAGCGATGAATGCGATTCCATTCGCTCTCGCCGTGGCGAACGATGATCAGTCGCATAGCAATGCCTCTCTGTTGAGCGTGCAGCCGCCAGGGGCAGACAGCGCAGCCCCCGGCGCCGAGCTGTTCCAACCGGCCATTATAGCCGATCCCCGCAAGCGCGCCGGTTGGCATAGGAATCTCCGGGGCCGATGTCGCCTTGTTGGAGCAGGCCCCAAGCCCTGCCGGCAGAGGCCGGCGTTGCATCGGTCTGGTGAAGCAACTAGATTTCCTCAAACCTCCTCCTGATGGAAGCGTTCCATTCCCTTCAGCAAGCGTAGCCGGGAGGCGTGCCCGGATCTAGCCAATTGGATAGGGAATTGCGCTGCTAGCCGTAGTAGCGTAAAAGCGGATCGCGTTGCACCTATAGACCTGTCCGTCTTTCCACCTGACCTGCTGCTCCGCCGGCCATACCGGCATGTATGCGCGCAGGACCGGGACGTGTAGCACAGCGCGCAGGTCATCGGTCGCGGCACGTCAGAGGAGCGTGGCAGGGTTTTTGGATGCACCAGGAGTTGTAGTTGCGGGAGATGGTTCGATGAATCTGATCTATCTCTGGTGGTTGACGCTGGGCGTGCTGATCGGTTTTGTCGCCGAGTGGATATGGGACTGGATCTGGTTCCGCCGCCGCCGCCAGGTGGTCTCAGTAGACGTTGAAACGCAGGTGAATGCCCTGCGCGGCGAGCGCGACAAGCTGGCGGCCGACCTGCGGGCCTGCGGCGATCGGCGGGCCGCGCTGGAAAGTGAGCTGAAGACGGCGCAGGGCACGCTCCAGACGGTGCAGGACGAACTGGGCAGCCTGCGCACCCGTGTCGCGACGTTAAGCCAGGAAAACGATCAGCTTCGCGCCGAACTGGCCGCGCTGCGCGCCGCTGCCAGCGCCCCGGCCAGCGCCCAGGGCCAGACGCTCATGGCAAAGCAGGTGGGCACTGCTGACGAGACTACGGACGTAGCCATGCTGCGCGAGTACAACCTGGCCCTTCATGATGAACTGGCGGCCACCCGTCTGGCCCTGGGCCGTCTGGCTGGCAGCAAGGGCGATCCTTTGACCGACATCAGGGGGATCGGCCCCGCCTACCAGGAGCGACTGTACGCAGCCGGAGTCCTGACCTTTGAGCAGGTCGCGGCCACGCATCCGGACCGCTTGCGCGCGATTGCGGATCCCGAGACGACGACCGAACTGGATACCGAAGCGTGGCGCGAGCAGGCGCGCCAGCTAGCCCACCTGCCCGGCCGCGATCCGCTGATTGACATCAATGGCATCGGCCCGGTCTACGAGCAACGGCTGCTGAATGCCGGCGTGACCAGCTTCGAGCAACTGGCCAGTATGACCGAGGAGCAGATCCGCGCGATAATCAAGCCCGAAGCCTGGCAAAATGTGGATATTCCGGCCTGGATCGCCGAGGCGAAGGTCTTCGCCCAGCAGGTGCGTGACGGCACGTATCGCAAGGGGAGGCGCTGATGCAGCGGACGACGACGACAACGACCGTCACCGAGATCCCCGATGAGCGACGCTGGCAGGGCCGCGACTGGGCCAAGCTGGGGATCACCGGGCTGCTGGCGCTGGCCTTGCTGCGGCCCGGCGTCTCGGCGCCGCCCGAGGCGAGCACGCCAGCAGTGGCGGCCACGCAGGTGCCGGTGGTGGTCAGCACACCCGTACCCACGCTGGTGACCCCGGCGGCCCCTGTCATCCTCAGCAGTCGCGAGGCGGTGGTCGCCGGCCCCTACACCGTGCGCGGCACGGGCACGCCCGGCTCGACGGTCGAAGTGCTGGTGAATGGCGCGCCGGTCGGCAAGGCGGTGGTCGGCGCCGATGGCAACTGGCGCCTGGATACCACCCTGGCGGCGGGCGAGGCGGAGATTGTGGCCCGCGCCGTGGACGCCGGGGGCCGGGTCGTCGCTACCGGCGATGCAGTGAAACTGGCTGTCGGCGAGGCCCTGGCAGCGCCGACCTTCGACGCGCCCGCCGGCGAGGTGGAGAGCGGCCCGGTCACGCTGAGCGGCACGGGCACGCCGGGCGCGCGAGTGCGCGTCCGAGCAGGCGACACGAACCTGGGAACGACCGTGGTTGGCCCTGATGGGCGCTGGGAGTTGGAGACGATCCTCGGCGCGGGCAAACAGTCCATCATTGTCGAAGCGCTGGACGCCAGCGGGAACGCGGTAGCGGCGAGCGCGCCGATCGAGGTGAACGCGACCGGGGGCCTGGGGGTGAGTGTGGACGCGCCCACCGAGGGAGCGGTGCTGCAGCCCGGTCCGAATGTGATCAGCGGCAAGGGCAAGCCTGGCACAGTGCTCGAGATCCTCAACGGCGATCGGGTGCTTGGCGAGGTGACGGTTGGCGCCGATGGCACGTGGAGCGTCGAAGCGCCCCTGGAGCAGGGCACAGCCTCAATCAGCGCGCGGGTCAAAGGCACCGATCAGATCCTGACTCGCCCGGTGCGCGTGACCATCGGCGAGGCGGCCCAGACCGGGCCGGCCTGCACCGAGATCGCCGTCGGCTGCCGCGCCTGGGTGACCCGTGCGGGCGGGCTTAACCTGCGGATGCGCTCGGCGCCGGCGATCAGCCCCGATAACATCATCGCCCGGCTGCCGATCGGGACGGAAATGATGGTGGATGAAGGCCCCCAATCCGCCGATGGCTTCACCTGGTGGCGGGTCACTACCGTGGGTGGCCAGAAGGGCTGGGTGGCAGGCGAGAACCTGGTGTTACAGCCCGATTAAAGGTCCGGTCGGGCAACCCGGTCATCCGGTTACGGTCCGGGAGAGCTGCATCTTTCCAGACCATCTTGAAGCAAGGAGCGGGATGTGGGGCGGCAATGCCGCCCCACAGGTTGTTTGCCTGGCGGTTCTGGCGGTAGCGCTGGGGCAGAACTGCCAGGCAAACCGGGGGTGGGGTCTCGCCCCGAGGGCGTTACACACTCCCTGGAAAGGCGCCGTCTTACCGAACCATCCCCCGCCACGTGGTGTATAATCGAGATATGCAGCGTGATGCCGACAGCCAGAGCGATCCGCCGCGACGAGCGGTGGATTGGCGGATGGGGCCGCTGATCGCCGCTTTTCGGTACGCGTTTGCGGGGCTGGGCTATTTGCTGCGCACACAGCGCAACGCGCAGATCCACTGTCTGGCGGGCGCATGCGCCGTGGCCCTGGGTCTGGTCCTGAGGATCGAGCGCTGGGAGTGGCTGGCGCTGGTGATCACCATCACCCTGGTGCTGGCGGCGGAGGGAGTGAACACGGCGATTGAAGCAGCGGTGGACCTGGCGACGAGCGCGCGCCACCCACTGGCGAAAATCGCCAAAGACGTCGCTGCAGGAACAGTGCTGATCTGCGCCATCGGCTCGGTGGTTGTCGGCTGTCTGATCTTTCTGCCCCACCTCCTGCCGCTGCTATTCAGACTATCAGGTAGCTGAGCGATGTGGCCCCTCGTTCGCCAGGCGCGCTACCTTGGCCGCTACCGCGAGATCGCCCATGTGCTGGTCGGCCACGGCTTTGGTTACCTGGTCGAGCAACTGGGCCTGGTTTCGCTGCTTTCCCTCCCAAAGCGGGTGATCCTGCGCGTGCCGCCGCCGGCGCCGCTGGGCACTGCCGCGCGCCTCCGCGAAGCGTTGATCGCCCTTGGCCCCACCTTTGTGAAGCTCGGGCAGGCGCTGAGCACGCGGCCCGACCTCCTGCCCCCGGAGTTCATCGCCGAACTGGAGAAACTCCAGGACACCGTGCCGCCGTATTCGAGCGACCAGGCAGTGGCGCTCATTGAGCAGACCTTCGGCCAGCCGATTGACGCGCTCTTTGCCAGCTTCGACCCGGAGCCGCTGGCCGCGGCCTCGCTCGGTCAGGTGCACGCCGCGCGCCTGCACAGCGGCGCCGACGTGGCCGTCAAGGTCCAACGGCCCGACATCGAGGCGCGCATCAACACCGACCTGGCGATTCTGGCCGACCTGGCAGCGCTGGCTCAGGAACGGCTACCCTTCGGACGAGAATACAACCTTCTGGAACTGGCCTGGGAGTTCTCGGCGATGCTCCGGGCCGAACTTGACTACAAGCGCGAGGGGCGCAACGCTGATCGCTTCCGCGCCCTCTTCGCCGATACGCCAACGGTGCATATTCCCATCGTCTACTGGGAGCTTACCGACACGCGCGTATTGACCACCGAGCGCCTGTATGGGGTGAAGCTGACCGACGAGGCCGGCCTGCAGCGCGCGGGTGTGGATCGGAGCCGGCTGGCGCGCAATTGCACGGAACTGATCCTGCGCGAGGTGTTTAGCTTTGGCTTTTTCCATAGCGACCCGCACCCTGGCAATTTCTTCGTGATGGAGGGCGGGGTGCTCGGCGTGGTGGACTTCGGCCAGGTAGGCACCCTGGATCGCCAGACGACCCAGAGCCTGCTGCTCCTCCTGGCGGCGCTGGTCAATCATGATAGCAGCGAGGCGCTGCGAGCGATGGAGCGGCTGAACCTGGTGTCGCGGCGGGACATCACGCCTCAGTTGCGGCGGGACCTGGAACGCTTTACGGAGAGCTTCGTTGATCGCTCGCTGCGCGATATCTCGGCGCGCGATACGATCAACGAGCTGCTGGTGCTCTTCCGCCGGCACAACATCCGTCTGCCCGGGCCGCTGGCGATCCTGCTCAAGACGCTGATGATCATGGAAGGAGTGGGGGTGCAGCTTGACCCCACGCTCGATGTGTTCGCGATTGCGCGACCGTATGTGCGGCAGGCTCTCGCCGAACAGATGGGGCCGGGTGCAATGGGGGCGCAGGTGCTTAAGGAAGTAAAGTCCCTCGGCGAAGTAGCAATAGCGTTGCCACACCAACTGAGCGATGTGCTCGAACAACTCAACGACGGCGTGCTGCGCGTGCACACCGAGGAGCGCGAACTGCGACGGGTGGCGGGGGCGCTGATCGGCGCAGCCAACCGCATCGCCATCGCCCTGGTGCTGGCGGCGCTGATGCTCACCCTGGCCATCCTGGCGATCGCCGCGGGCGTGGGCGGCTGGTCTGGTTTGATTCCAATGACGCTGCTGATCCTGGTGGCGATAGGAACGGTGGTAACGGGCCTGGCGCTGCTGGTGGCGGTGCTCTGGATCCATGACTGACGGGCCGCGCTAATCTTCGCGGGAATTGACGCGGTTTTGTCCCGCAGTGGGGGCGATTCTGGGGTAGGATACTAGAGAGAACGTGTTCAGATTTATCGCGGAGCACGCAGAGGAGCGTAGAGGATGAGCTTTGTGAAGCCTTTCGCGCCCCTCTGCGCCCTCTGCGGTTTGAGGATGTTCGGTAGATGTAAACACGATCCCTAGAGAGTAAACACGATCCCTAGAGAGTATTGCCTTCACCAATAAGCAGGAGCCGGCTGGTTCCCGGCCCGTGGCGCGCAGGCGCCCTGGAGAGGTTTGCCCATGCAGTTCTCGGTCGCCCCGGTGTTCATTCCCGGCCCCCGTCCCGATCCCGTTCTGGGCTGGCGCGGGACGCTGATCCCCTTTGGCAGCGATCCGATCGGCTTCCTGGTACGCGCCTACCAGCGCTACGGCCCGATTGTCGGCCTGTCGCGAACGGAACCGGTGATGGTGCTGGCCTTCGGCCCGGACCACAATCGGCTGATCTTTTCCGATGGGCAACGCTTCTGGACCAATCTGGGCGGCAGTCGGCCAATGCCACGAGACTCGGCGATAGCCCGCGTCAGCAACGGGCTGCTGGCGATGAACGGCGAGAAACACCGCCAGCAGCGCCGGTTGATGATGCCATCGTTTCACCGCCAGCAGGTTAGCGGTTACCGCGACACCATGGTGGCGGTGATTGACCGGGCATTGAGCCGCTGGCGGCCGGGCGAGCAGATCGACGTCGCCCAGGAGATGCAACGTCTGACCCTGGGCGTAGCGCTGAAGACCCTCTTCAGCCTGGAGGCCACGCCCGAGGCGCGCACCCTCGGCGAACTGTTCCGGCAATCGCTGGAGATCAACTTCTCGCCGCTGGACATGCTGCTGCCGCCCAACCTGCCGGGCACGGGCCCCTACCGGCTGGCGCACCTGGCCGAACGCATCGAGGTCTATGTGCGCGCGCTTATCGCCCAGCGCCGCGCCCTTGGCGACACCCGCAATGATGTGCTGGCCACCCTGATTGCCGCTCGTGACGAAGATGGCCAGATGCTCAGCGACGATGAACTGGTGGGCCAGACGTACACCCTCTTCGCGGCGGGCCACGAGACCAGTTCGAACGCCCTGACCTGGACGCTCTTCCTGCTGGACCAGCACCCCGATGTGCTCGCCGATCTGCACGATGAACTCACAAGCGTGCTGCGCGGCGATGCGCCCACAATCGAGCAACTCGGGCGCCTGCCGCTGCTCGACCGGGTGGTGAAGGAGAGCCTGCGGCTGATGCCGCCAGCGAGCGTGCTGGTGCGCGTGAGCACGGCGCCCTTCCAGCTTGGCTGTTACGAGTTGCCCGCGAACACGACCATTTTCCTCAGCCCGTTCATCACGCACCGCATGCCGGATCTCTTCGCGGCGCCGCAGGTGTTCAAGCCAGAGCGCTGGGAAGAGTTGGAACCCTCGCCATACGCCTACCTGCCCTTTGGCGCGGGGCCACGTATGTGCATTGGCGCCACCTTCGCCCTGATGGAGATCAAACTGGCCCTGGCGATGATCATCCAGCGCTTCCGCCTGGCGCTCCTGGAGGGCGTGCGGGTAGATCCGGAACTGCGGCTAACGCTGCGGGTGCGGGGCGGCCTGCCGATGCGGGTCTACGCGCAGGATCGGCAGTTCGGGTGCGCGCCAGTGCGGGGCAGCGTTGCCAGGGTCATTGACCTGCCCAACGGCGTCGTGGAGGTGTAGGCTGCGCCGGTCCAGCGGGCAGGGACGCACGCTCGCCGCAGAGGGCGCGGGGGGCGACAGCCTGGCCTCTGCGCCCCCCCTGCATGCTCGGCGGTACGCCTGAACCAGTTCCGCGCCGCTGGCGCAATTCGACAGATAGCAGTACAATGGCATCGGAGTTCTGCACGACGAATCAGACAGGAGAGCGGCATGCAACCGGAGTGGAGTGAGAACCCGGATGTTCCGAGCTACTTTTTGCTACTTGGCATTACCGGGCTGGTCGCCTTCATTTTGATGGTCTGGGTTTTTGCCTTCTACTGGTAGGCATCGCATCCGCGCAGCGCCCCGGCTATAGACGCCGGGGCGCTTTTTTTACATCTAAATGGTTGACAAGTCAAATACATTCGCGTACACTGAAACGAAAGCATGAGGGCCATCCCTGCGGCCCTACCTGGAGGAGAGGTGGCAAGGGCCTCGTTCTCCTACACAAGCGCCCCTTCATCCCGATGGCGCATGGCGAAGCCACGTGGCTGCGAAGCGTAAAGATGGGCGTCTGGAGGGGTATGGGGCACGCCGCGTTCCCCGTACCTCCACCCAGGAGCAGGTTACCGTAGTGTAGCCGCATGGATATCCGAGGTGGACTATGCCTGAAATAGCCTGCCAGGATTCGCCGCAGATCGAGACGTACCGGTTGTTCCTGAAGTTGCACCGGCGTTTTCAGGAACTGAACCGCGAGGAGTTTCGCCCCTACGACCTTTCGACGCCACAGTACGCGATCCTGTTTCATGCCAGTGTCGAAGGGGTGCCGTTGAGCCAGATCTGCCATGAGATGCTGGCCGACAACAGCAACCTGACGCGCCTGGTTGATCGGCTGGAGGCGCGAGGGCTGGTGCGTCGCGCGGCCGATCCCCACGACCGGCGCGTGACGCTGGTGCAACTGACGCCGCAGGGCAAGGCCCTGATTGACGAGTTGCGTCCCAGGCATCGGGCGTATGTCGAGCAGCGGATGAGCCACCTGAGTCCTGAACAACTGGCAGCGATGTACGACGCGATGAAAACCCTCTACGACGCCCTGGCCGACGAGGCATAAGCGCCATGGCTGCATCAACCAGGACTTCCGCGCAGGAGGCCTCGGCGTCAACCAGCCGTTTTCCTCCGATCTTCCGAGCTTTGCGCCACCGGAATTACCGGCTGTTCTTCGCTGGCCAGTTAATCTCGCTGACCGGCACCTGGATGCAGAGTGTCGCCCAGGGCTGGCTGGTGCTGCGCCTCAGTAACTCGCCGGCAATGCTGGGCCTGGTGGCTGCGGCGACCTCGTTGCCGGTGCTGCTGTTATCGCTGCCGGCAGGGGCGCTTGCCGATCGGGTATCGAAACGCCGGTTGTTGCTCATCTGCCAGGCGGTGGCGATGGCGCTGGCGATGGTGCTGGCAGGGCTGACGCTCACCGAGCGCATCGAGGTCTGGCACGTCGTGGCGCTGGCCGCTTTGCTGGGCGCCGTGACCGCTTTCGAGGGGCCGACGCGCCAGGCGTTCACGGTAGAGATGGTCGGGCGCGAGGATTTACTGAACGCGATTGCCCTCAATTCGTCAATCTTCAACGCGGCGCGCACGGTGGGGCCGGCAGTGGCAGGGGTAGTGGTGGCGCTGATCGGGGAGGGACCGGCGTTCGCCTTGAACGCGGCGAGCTTTGTCTTTGTCATCGCCAGCCTGTTACTGATGCGGCTGCCGGCCTTTCAACCTCCCGGCGGCGTCCGACAGGGCGGGCAGTTACGCGAGGGGCTGCGGTACATCCAGAACGAGCCGCGGGTGCGGGCCTTGCTTTTGCAGGCAGCAGCGATCAGTTTCTTCTGTTTTACCTACATTCCCTTGTTACCGGTGTTTGCCCGTGATATCCTGCATGTCGGGGCAAGCGGGCTGGGGATGCTCTCGGCAACCAGCGGCCTCGGAGCGCTGACGGCGGCGCTGATGCTGGCGCAGTTCGGCGATGCGATGCCTCGAGGACGGCTGCTGCGCATAGCCGCGCTCGCGCAGCCTCTTCTGTTGATCGCTTTCAGCGCCTCGCGTTGGATGCCGCTCTCGTTGCTGCTGATCGGCCTGACGGGCTGGGCCGGAGTGACCACAATGGCGCTGACCAACACGCTCATCCAGGCGATCGTTCCTGACAGGCTGCGCGGCCGGGTGATGAGCGTGTTCACCTTGCTGCTGATGGGCCTCAGCCCGATGAGCGGGATGCTGGCCGGGAGCATCGCCCAGATGGCGGGCAGCGTGCCGCTGGTGGTGGCCGGCAGCGCGCTGGCCGGCTGGCTGATGGTGGCAATGATCGCGCTGCGAGCGCCCTTTCTCCGGGCATTGTAGGAATGCGCGGCCCATGGCTTCCTCTAGGTGCAGGGTTTTTGAGCGAGAAGGGGTTTTCGGCATTCCAATGCGCTTATGATCCTCACCCTCCCGCCCCCCTCTCCCGCTCGCGGGAGAGGGGGGAGTCGGGCTTCCCGATGCCCCAGATGGCCCATGCGACGCGAGGACGCGCCGGAACACCCTACACCTGAGAATATGGCTTCCCAGACAATGCTTCCTATCTTCGACGGCCACAACGATACGCTGCTGCGCCTCTACCGCCCCCAGGCGGGCCAGGAACGCTCGTTCTTCCGAGCCTCGCCTCACGGCCATCTTGACGCGCCCCGGGCAATCGCTGGCGGCTTTGCCGGCGGCCTTTTCGCTGTGTTTGTGCCTCCCGCCGAGGAGTCAGACGCACCCGATCCCGACCCGCCCCCCGGCGCAGGCTTTATGTTGCCGCTGCCCGCGCCGCTCGAGGCCACCTATGCCCTGCACGAGGCGATGCGCATGACGGCGCTGCTGTTCCGCCTGGAGGCCGAGTCGGAAGGTGGCATGCGCGTCTGCCGGAGCGTGGCCGAGATTGAGCATTGCCTCGATGCGGGCGTCCTTGCAGCGGTGCTCCACTTCGAGGGCGCCGAGATGATTGACCCGGATCTGGACGCCCTGGAGGTCTTCTACCAGGCGGGGTTGCGTTCGCTCGGCCCGGTATGGAGCCGGCCGAACGTCTTCGGGCACGGCGTGCCCTTCGCCTATCCGCACGCGCCTGACACCGGGCCGGGGTTGACCGAGGCGGGCAAGAACCTGGTGCGGGCCTGCAACCGGCTGGGGATCATGCTCGATGTGTCGCACCTGAACGAGGCGGGGTTCTGGGATGTAGCGCGATTGAGCCAGGCGCCGCTGGTGGCGACGCACTCCAACGCGCACGCGCTGTGCGCCAATTCGCGTAATCTTACCGACCGGCAACTCGATGCCATCCGCGACTCCGACGGCATGGTGGGAGTGAACTTCGCGGTCAGCTTTCTGCGAGAAGACGGCGCCCGCAACCCTGATACGCCGCTGAGCACACTGGTCCGGCATATTGACTACCTGGTTGAGCGAGTGGGCCTGGAGCGGGTCGGCTTCGGATCGGACTTCGACGGGGCGACGATACCCGCCGCGATCGGCGATGTGGCCGGTATGCCCAGGCTCATCGCGGCGCTGCGCGACCACGGCTACGATGAGGCGGCGCTGGAATGCCTGGCCTACCGCAACTGGCTGCGGGTGCTGCGCCTGACGTGGAGGTGAGATTTGCGATTTTGGATCAGGAAACTTCGTTCACAGACCATTGAGTGAGGTAACGCAATGCAAGATGATACGCTGCTCCTGGTCTACACCTTCGACAGCGCGCGGCAGGCGCGCGAGGCGAAGAATGCCATCCTTGACCTGACTCGGCGGCTCGGCGGACCACAGAGCCACGTGGCGGTGGTGCAGAAGCGTCCCGACGGGCGGATCACCCTGCGCGAACCGGGCGACCTGCGCGAAGAGTTGAGCGAGCTTGCCGCAACTGTCGTAGGTGGGGCGGCATGGTTCGTATACACCTTTGCTGGCATGCTTGGCCCCCAATCAGCAACCCTGGCGGGGGAAGCAGCCAACCAGGCGGTGCATCGCCTGGTGCGCGACACGGGCTTTCCCGACCAGGCCCTCTATGAGATCGGTCAGGAACTCGACGCGGGTAGCGCGGCGCTGGTGGCGCTGGTCCCGGTTCAGGAGCGGGACGCCACGGTGCAGGAACTCGAACGCCTGGGTGGGCGGCTCTGGGAGCATGCCCTGCCGGCGAGCGTGGTGGCCGAGTTGCGGCAGGTGGAAGCGCGGGGGTGATGCCGCCCTGGAGGTTGCAGGGTCACGCCCACGCTCAGCCTCTCCCTGCTGGGAGGATGCGCCCGGTTCCCTCCCCCAGCGGGGGAGGGTCAGGGAGGGAGCCGCACACCCATAGGTTTTTCCGGTGAAGGCTGCGCTCTCCCTGGTTCGCTACCAGGCGACCCGCCAGGGCATCAGCGTAACGCCGACACGTCCAGATGCACCGCTCCAATCCGCACTCCAAAATCGGCAATCCAAAATTGCACCAGCCCTCCCTACAAGGCTTATCCCCGCTTCAAGGCCTCCTATGACCCCTCAAACCGTCCGTTGGCGCGAAGAGATGGCGAAGCAGGGAATGGCCCTGGCGCTCTACCTGGGCCTGGCCCTGCTGATGACCTGGCCCATGGCGCTGCAAATGACGACCGCCGTGCCGGGAAACGGCTTCGACACCTGGCAGAACATGTGGAACATATGGTGGCTGCGGGAGGCGCTGCTTACCGGCAGCAACCCCTTCTTCACCCCCTACCTCTACTACCCGCATGGCGCAGGGCTGTGGTTGCAGACGCTCAATCCGATCAATTTTCTTATCAGCTTGCCGATCCACGCGCTCTTCGGACTGGTGGCCGCCTACAACTTCGTGGTGCTCTTCTCGCTGACGATGAGCGGGTACGCGGCCTATCTGCTGGCGCGCGGCGTCCTGGCCGAGAACGGCTCTTTCCGGGCGACCAGCCACCGCGCCGCGCTGATCGCAGGGGTGATCTTTGCCTGTAGCGGCTACCTGCTGGCCCAGGTGCTGGGCAGCCATACGCACATGCTGGCGGCCTGGCCGCTGCCGCTGGCGGCGCTGGCCCTGCACCGCGCCGCTAACGCGCCGGGCCGGGGGCGCATCACCCTGGCGGGGGCGCTGATCGCCCTGACCGCGCTCTGCGACTGGCAGTACCTGCTGTTCACGCTGATCTGGGCGGCCTGGTACGCCGTCGCGCGGTTGCTGTCCCACCAGCCGGCGGGCGCGCGCGGCGGCCCGCTCCCGCGCCTGCGCGCGTCGGGGGCGCTGGCCGTCATGGCAGCCATCGGGGTGGCGCTGCTGCTGGTGGCGCCGTTTGCCATTCCCACGGCGCGCTTCGCCAGCCAGACGCCCGGCGCCGAAAGCGAGGGCGGCCCGACCTTCCGGCTGGAGCATTCGGCGGACCTGGCTGACTTCTTCATTCCCAGCCAGATCCATCCGCTCCTCGGTCCACTGGCCGAGCGCCTGCAGACCTACAAGGCCGAGACCCATATTCAGAACAAGACGGTGTATCTGGGATTCGTGGCGCTGGCGCTGGCGGCCCTGGGCGTGCGCGGACGGGCCGGGCGCTTCTGGCTGCTCGGCGGGCTGCTGTTCGCTCTACTGGCCCTGGGACCGCAGCTACAGATCCTGGGGTGGCGGACTGGCCTGCCCCTGCCCGGAGCGCTGATCTACGAACTGCCGCTGGTGAAGATTTCGCGCTACCCCATCCGCTTTGCGGTGTATGCGACGCTCGCGCTGGCCATCCTGGCGGCGCTAGGCGCGCAGCGCCTCCTCGCGGCCCTGGAGGGGCGCGCGGCACACCCCACCCGCGCGGCCAATCTGGCCCTGGCCGGCCTGGTCGCGCTGATCGCCTTCGAGAACCTGACCACGCCCTTCCCCATCGTGCGCGTCTACGTCCCGTCGCTGTATGCGGCCCTGGGGCGTGACCCCGAACGCTATGCGATCCTGGAGTCGCCGTTTTACTACAACACCAGCCCGGTGTACATGCTCTTCCAGGTTGTGCACGGCAAGTATCTGGCGGGCGGCTACACCTCACGCAGACTACCCTATCCCCTCGTCGAACAGATCCCTACTGTACGCATGTTTGCCTATGCGGAACCCGCGCCGGACATCATCACCCAGGAGCCGGCGCGGATCGCCGCCAGCGTCTTCAGTTACTTCAACATCCGTTACCTGATGCTCCACAGCGCCGGCGGCGCCCTGCGTTACGGCGACCTCCAGACCATCGCGGCAGCGGCAGCCGGCGGCGCCAAACCCCGGCGCGAACCTTCGATGCTGGCCTACTCCGATACGCGCAGCGCCTCGGGCCTGCTGCGGGCCATGGGGCCGTTTGAGCCGCCGGTCACCGGCTCGGTGCTGGCCTACCGCGTGGTCCCGCCGGATGATCCGCTGCCCTTTCTGGGCCTCGGCGGGGGCTGGTCGCCCCCGCGGGTAACGCCTGCCGGGGTGGAGCGGTACATCAGCGACGAAGCCGAGGTGCTGATCTACAGCGCTCGCCCGCGCAGGGTGACGCTGGAACTGGACCTGACAAGCCCCGTCGCAGGCCAGCTCGAGGTGCGCGTGAACGGCGCGAACCGCGTGCCGCTATCATTGCCTGATGGCAGGTCGCGCCAGCGGTTCATTCTGGACATCGAGAGCGGTATGACCCGGCTGCACCTGCGCCCGCTGGCGGCCGGCGCGCTGGTGGTGCGTGGGGTGGGCCTGGAAAGCTAGTTGCTACGTTTTGTAGCCGCCAGTCGCGGGCGAGGTCCTGCTGACGCTATGCTGAGACAACCTGCCGGAGGCGGACATCGCGACCGCCTGCGCGTGCCTGCTGGCGACAACGTAAACGTGCAGCGCGCGCCTGTTCCAGGGAGCTTGGAGCGGACGCTTCCGAACCGCGCTTCCCTTCCAAACGGTTCCGTACAAGGCCACGCAGCGAAGCCCTGTCTCAAGAGGGATCAATAGCATGGAAGAATGGGTCGAACGACACGAGGTGTTTCGAGGCCGCTTCTTCACGGTGATCACCGGCACGGCGCGGATCGCCAATGGGCAGACGGCCCGGCGGGACGTGGTGGAGCATATTGGCGGAGTGGCGGTCGTGCCAATCCACACGGGGAAGGTGCTGCTGGTGCGGCAGTACCGCATCGCCGCGGGCCGGGAGATGCTGGAACTGCCAGCGGGCCTGTTACATCCGGGCGAAGCTCCGGAGGAAGCGGCGGCCCGCGAGCTGGCCGAAGAACTGGGCTATCGCGCCGGGCGGCTCATCCCGCTGGGGAGCTACTACACATCACCGGGCTACACCAACGAACGCACCCACATCTTCCTGGGCCTCGACCTGACACCTACTGACGGCACGGCCGACTGGGACGAACACCTGCATCCCGAAGAGCGACCCCTGGAGGGCTTGCAGCAGGCGCTGCTCGAAGGGGCCTTCAGCGACGCCAAGACGGTGATCGGCCTCTCGCTGGCCCTGGCCTGGCTGGCGCAATACGGTGGCGTCTCATAGCGCTTGCAGGGTGCTACGGGGCCGCAGGCAAGAAGATCTTCACTATCAATGCGTTCTTATCCTCCACGCCGCCACGGCCGCCTGGCCGAGCGACAGGCCGCCGTCGTTCGGCGGGACGCGGCGGTTGATCAGGGTCTCAAAGCCGTCGGCGGCGAGGCGCGGCAGCAGGCTCTCCAGCAGCAGCCGGTTCTGGAACACGCCGCCGCTCAACGCTACTACCTCCAGACCGGTGCGCTCACGGGCCAGCCGGCAGGCCGCCGCCAGACAGGCGGCGACCGTGGCATGGAAGCGCCCCGCGATGACCCCTACGCTCACGCCACGTCGCACGTCCTCTACCAGCGCGCGGATGGCCGGGCGCATATCCAGGCGGAAGGGGACGTCCAGGATGATCGAGAAGGGGTAGCCGCGCTCCGCCGGTTCGGCGGCGTGCTCGAGGGCGATCGCCGCCTGGCCCTCGTAGGACGCCTCGGGGTGGAGGCCCGCCAGCGCCGCCGCCGCGTCGAAGAGCCGGCCCATGCTCGAGGTCGGCGGGCTGTTGAGACCCCGCTCGATCATGCGCAAGATCAGCCCCTTCCGGAGCGGGTCAAGCTCCTTCAGCAGCGGCAGGTCCAGCGTGGTGAGGTCCGGGCCGTAGGCCTGCCACAGGTAGGCCAGGGCCATGCGCCAGGGCTGCCGCACTGCCGCGTCGCCGCCGGGCAGCGGCACGTAGGCCAGGTGGCCGAGGCGGGTGTACTCCCCCAGGGTCGCCAGGAGCACCTCGCCGCCCCAGATCGCCCCATCGGGACCATAGCCCGTGCCGTCGGCAGCGACGCCGATCACCGGCCCCGCGCGCCCGTGCTCGGCCAGGACGCTGGCAATGTGGGCGTGATGGTGCTGTACGCCGATTTTTATGTCAACTGACAGCGCCAGGGCCTCTTTCGTTGCCAGGTATTCCGGGTGCAGGTCGTAGGCCACCACCTCGGGCGCAATGTCGAAGAGCCGCTCGAAGTGGGCGATCCCTTCGCGGAAGGAGGTGAGGGTCTCCAGGTTTTCCAGGTCGCCGATGTGGTGGCTGAGGACGGCCTCGCGCTCGCGGAAGAGGCAGAAGGTGTTTTTCTGGTGCGCGCCGACGGCAAGGATGGGCCGCGGGGCGGCCAGGTCAAGGCGCAGCGGTTCGGGCACGTAGCCCCGTGAGCGCCGCAGGGGTTGCTCGCCCCCGGCTACCACGCGGGTGACGCTGTCGTCGCAGCGGATGTGGATGGGCCGGTTATGGCTGAGAATGGCGTCGGCAATGGAAGCGAGCCGCGCGCGGGCGTCATCGTCGCGGTAGGCGATCGGCTCGTCGCTCAGGTTGCCGCTGGTGAGCACCAGCACCGCGGGCTGCGCCGGATCGCGGCGGGCGGCGAAGGCGTCGAGCAGCAGGGTGTGCAGCGGGGTGTAGGGAAGCATCAGGCCCAGGGTGGTATGGCCAGGCGCCACATCAGGGGCCACGGGCGCGTCGGGCAGCCGGTCGAGCAGCACGATCGGGCGGCGCGGGGAGAGGAGCAGCGCTTCCTCGTCCGCGCTCAGGACGCACAGGCGCCGGACAGTGGCCAGATCGGGGGCCATGAGCGCGAAGGGCCTGGCCTCGCGCTGTTTGCGCCGGCGCAGGCGGGTGACGGCGCCGGGATTGAGCGCGTCGCAGGCCAGGTGGTAGCCGCCCAGCCCCTTGACCGCCACAATCGCCCCGGCGACCAGCGCCGCCGCCGCCGCTTCCAGCGGGGCCGCGCCCGCCGCGGCAAAGGACTCGTCCAGCGCCTCCCACTGCAACTGCGGCCCGCAAACGGGGCAGGCGTTGGGCTGGGCGTGGAAGCGCCGGTCGAGGGGATTCTCGTACTCAGCGCGGCAGGCGGGGCAGAGGGTGAACTGGCGCATGGTCGTGCGGTCGCGGTCGTAGGGGATGTCGAGCACGATAGTGAAGCGCGGGCCGCAGTTGGTGCAGTTGATGAAGGGATAACCGTAGCGCCGGTCGGCGGGATCGCGCAGTTCGCGCAGACAATCGGCGCAGGTGGCGCTATCGGGAGCGATCAGGGTGCGCCGGGTGGCCGTGGCGGCGCTGGCGACGATGGTGAAGCCGTTGTCACCCCGGGGTGGCATTGGCGCGCGCTCCAGGGTCTCTATCCGCGCCAGTGGCGGCGCCTCAGAGCGCAGCGCCGCCACGAACTGCTCCAGGCTGCCGGGCGGCCCTTCGATCTCGATCGTGACCCCGGTGCTGTCGTTGCGCACGAAGCCCGCCAGCCCCAGCCGATGGGCGAGCCCGAAGACAAAGGGGCGAAAGCCGACCCCCTGCACGATCCCCCGCGCCAGCACTCGCCAGCGCGCCACGCCCTCGCGTTCTTCCGTCTGCATGGTTTGATTATAATGCAGTTTAAGGAGTTAGCCAGGTATACGAGCAGCGAGCATCCTTCGACAAGCTCAGGGCGCCGATAGGCGCGGATTGCTCCTTCCTTACCGGCGCCTCCGGCACGTTCGGTTATAGAAGTCAGGGAAGATAGTTGCTGAGAAGGCTGCACCTTGCAGACAGTTGCGGAGAAAAGCCAGCTTTCCCTCTCCCGCCTGCAACCCTCGGCATCGGCTACCGTCCATTCCCGGATGGACAGGGACAGGGCATCGCCCTCCCAGATTCTCCAGTCGTTTACAGAAGGCCCCGCCGGCGCGAGCCGTCAAGCTCTCGTTCGCCTCGTGCAAAGCAAATGAAAAATTATTTTCACTGTCAAAGCAGTTGACAGGGTCATCTGTCTCAGGTAGAATAAGGTCAATCACCAAGAGTAATAAATACTTCCCCCTGGTTGCGGGCGTGCACGGCGAAGGCTTTCCCTGACCGCGCCGGTTGGGACAAAGTATCTTGCGCTCTAAAGGCGCGGCACTGGCAAGCCGCGCTCTTGTAACAGGCTCCCTTCGGCGGATAGAGAAGCGAGAAAGCCCGGCGCGATAGTAGATTTTCGATTGCTGATCGGGTGCGGCGCATCTCGACGCGGTCGGCTTCTGGCTATTCTTGAACAGGCTCCTGGAAGCGCAACGGTTTCCCCATTCGAGACCGGTGAAGAGTGTTCCCATGATGAGCAGCAACGGCGCCACTTCTTCCCGCAGCGCCTCGCTGGAGGCGCTGCTTGATCGTCTGAACGAGCCGCGCACGGTTGAGGCGCTGCACCAGTTGCTCGACCACGCCGAACTGCTGGCCTATTCGGCCAGTGCGCTGGACGGGCTGATCCGCCGGGGTGAGACAATCACCGACAATGTCGCCGCCAGTCTCGATGAGGTGCGGCAGGCCCTGCCAGCAGACGGCGGGATCTACCTGCGCGAACTGGCGGTCCTGGGCAAGGAACTGCCCGCCATTACGGCTACGGCAACCCAACTGGCGCAACTGTCGGCCCAACCGGAGTTTCAGGCCACCCTTGCCGCCCTGCGCAACCCGGCAACGCTCCAGGCCATCAACCAGCTCCTGGGCCAGCTCGAACTGGTCGCCTTCGCGCTTACGGCGGCGAACAGCCTGTTGCAGCGCGGCGAGGAATTGACAGACAATATCCGCTCCAGCCTCGACGATGTGCGCGGCGCGATTCCCAGCGAAAGCAACGAGGTGATCGCCCAGATCCTCTCGCTGGCCGTGCTGCTGCCCTACCTCCCCCGGCTTGTCGCCGTGGCGCCGAAGTTCATCGAGATTATCGAGCGGCTGGCGCCCTTTGTTGCCTCACAAGAGTTTGACGCCTTGCTCAGCTCCGGCGTGTTCCAGCCGGCGACGGTGAAGCTGGTCGGGCAGGCCGGCGACGCCTTTGTGGCCAGCTACGAAGAACAGCGCCGCCACCCGCCGAAGCGGGGCCTGCTGAGCCTGCTGGGCGCGCTGCGCGACCCCGATGTGCAGCGGGCCGCGGCGCTCATCCTGGCCTTCGGGAGGCGTTTCGGGCATTCGCTGGAGCGGTGAAGAGACGCCACATGCACGAACTATCCATTGCTCTGAGTCTCGTGGAAATCGTCGAGGAGGCGGCCCGCCGGGCCGGGGCCGAGCGCGTGGTCGCGGTGCACCTGCGCCTGGGGGCCATGTCCGGCGTGGTGCGGGAGGCTCTGGAGTTCTGCTTCCCGCTCGCGGCTCAGCATACGCTGGTCGAAGGGGCGCGGCTGGAGATCGAGACGGTTCCGCTGGTGCTGGCATGCGACCCCTGCGGTCGCGACGTGCAGCCGGAGGAAGGCAGTTTTCGCTGCCCGTTCTGCGGCGCTCCGAGTATGCACATCCGCCAGGGGCGCGAGCTTGAGGTGACCGGGATCGAGGTTCCCGACCCTGAACCGGCGATGGAGGAACGCTGATGTCAACCGTATCTACGCGTTTGCTGGAGATCCGCACCGGTGTCCTCAGCAAGAACGATCAACTGGCAGCGCGCCTGCGCGAGCGTTTTCAGGAGGCCGGGGTGCTGGCGCTCAACTTCGTCTCCAGTCCCGGCAGCGGCAAGACGGCCCTTCTGGAACGCACCCTCACCGAACTGGTGCGGGCCGGGCGGCGCCCGGCGGCCCTGGTGGGCGACCTGGCGACCGATAACGACGCCCGGCGCCTGGAACGCAGCGGCGCCCTCGTCCGCCAGATACAAACCCGCGATATGTGCCACCTGGAAGCCGAGATGATCAGCGCGCACCTGGAGGCGGCGGGCTGGAACCTGGCGGAACTGGATTATCTCTTCATCGAGAACGTCGGCAACCTGGTGTGCCCCTCTGGCTACGACCTGGGCGAGCAGGTGCGCGTGGTGCTGCTGTCGGTCACCGAGGGCGAGGATAAGCCGGTGAAGTACCCGGTGCTGTTCAACTCCGCCGATGTCGCTATCATCACCAAGCTCGACCTGGCCGAGGCATGCGGGATCGATCTGGCTCTGATGCGCCGCAATATCAAGGAGGTACGGCCCGGAATTACCATCTTTGAAACCTCCGCTCGCACCGGGGCGGGTATGGACGTCTGGATGGCGTGGTTGATGGCGAGGTGTGTGGAGGGGTAGAGGTGTAGAGGTGATTTTTACACAGGTTCATAGCTCCACAACACCTCCACACCTCCACACCTCCGCGTACCTCCAGAGGAGACCGGTATGGCAACCCTGTTATGGCTCCAGGGAGGGGCATGTAGCGGCAACACCATGTCCTTCCTCAACGCTGAGGAACCGAGCGCCTGTGATCTGGTGACGGACTTCGGGATCGAGATTCTCTGGCATCCCTCGCTGGGGATGGAGCTGGGCGAGGCCGCGCAGCAACTCTTCTACGCCTGCGCCCGTGGCGAACGTCCGCTCGATATCTTCGTGTTCGAGGGGACGGTGATCCTGGGGCCGAACGGCTCGGGCCGCTACGATATGTTCGCCGATCGGCCGATGAAGGACTGGGTGTATGAACTGGCCAACCAGGCCAGCATCGTGGTGGCGATCGGCGATTGCGCCTGCTGGGGCGGCATCCCCGCCGTGGCCCCCAATCCCAGCGAGTCGGTCGGCCTGCAGTACCTCCGCAAGGCGAAAGGCGGGTTCCTCGGCGGCGACTGGCGCTCCAAAGCTGGCCTTCCGGTGATCAACATCCCGGGTTGCCCCGCCCACCCTGACTGGGTCACCCAGATCCTGGTAGCTGTGGCCAGCGGGCGCGCCGGCGACGTGGCCCTCGACGAGTTGCAGCGCCCGCAGACCTTCTTTAAGAGCTTTACCCAGACCGGCTGCACCCGCGTGCAATTCTTCGAGTACAAGCAGTCCACTATGGAGTTCGGACAGGGCACCCGCACCGGCTGTCTGTTCTACGAGTTTGGCTGCCGCGGCCCGATGACCCGCTCGCCCTGCAATCGCATCCTCTGGAACCGCCAGTCCTCCAAGACCCGCGCCGGCATGCCCTGCACCGGCTGCACCGAACCGGAGTTTCCCTTCTTCGACCTGGCGCCCGGCACAGTGTTTAAAACCCAGAAGGTCAGCGGCACTATTCCTCGCGACGTACCCACCGGCACCGATCCGATCAGCTACATGGCCCTGGCAGCAGCGGCTCGCGTGGCGGCGCCCAGGTGGTCGAAAGAAGATATGTTTGTGGTGTAGCCCGCGACGCGGGACCAGAGGAGCGATGCGTTATGGCTACCGTGACCGATCTTTCCCCCGCGGGCGCTACGGCCCTCGATCTGCACGTCAGCCCCCTCGGTCGGGTAGAGGGCGACCTCGATGTGCGCGTGTCCGTCCGTGACGGAGTGGTGACCGGGGCGTGGACCGAGGCGGCGATGTTCCGGGGCTTTGAGATCATCCTTAGAGGCAAGGACCCCCAGGCTGGCCTGATCGTGACCCCGCGCATCTGCGGCATCTGCGGCGGCAGCCACCTCTACAAGGCGGCCTACGCTCTCGATACCGCCTGGAAAACCGAACTGCCTCCCAATGCCACCCTGGTGCGCAATATCGCCCAGGCGTGCGAGACGCTGCAAAGCATCCCGCGCTGGTTCTACGCCCTTTTCGCCATTGACCTGGTGAACAAAAACTACGCCCGGGCCGAGGGCTATGAAGAGGCAGTACGCCGTTTCGCGCCCTTCGTCGGTACAAGCTACGAGGTCGGAGTGACTCTCTCGGGCAAGCCAGTGGAGGTCTACGCGATCTACGGCGGCCAGTGGCCGCACTCCAGCTTCATGATCCCCGGCGGGGTCATGTGCGGCCCTACCCTCGCCGATGTGACGCGCTCGATCGCCATCCTGGAGTACTGGAAGGACGAGTGGCTGGAGAAACGCTGGCTGGGCTGTTCGGTGGACCGCTGGCTCGAGAACCGCTCCTGGGCCGATGTGCTGGCCTGGGTGGACGAGAAGGAGAGCCATTACAACTCCGACTGCGGCTTCTTCATTCGCTTCGCCCAGCGGATTGGCCTGGATACGTTTGGCGCGGGCTTTGGCAACTACCTGGCGACCGGCACCTACTTCAACCCCGAGAAGTACGCGCGCCCGACCATCGAGGGCCGTAATGCCGCGCTGATCAACCGCTCGGGGGTCTTTGCCGACGGCGTGTACTACGACTTCGACCAGGCCAATGTGCGCGAGGATGTGACCCACGCCTTCTTCGAGGGCAACCACGCCCTGCACCCCTTTGAGGGCCGCACCGAGCCGCTGGACCCGGCGATCGGGCGCAAGCAGGGCAAGTACACCTGGGCCAAGGCCCCGCGCTACGAGATCCCCGGCGTTGGCGCGAAGCCCCTGGAGGCCGGCCCGCTGGCGCGGCAGGTGATCGCCGGCAAGCCCGGCGCTGAGCCGTGGCAGGACTACGATCCGCTCTTCTACGACGCGGTTACGACCGTTGGCCCCAGTGTGCTGGTGCGGGTGCTGGCGCGCATGCACGAGGCTCCCAAGTATTATAAACTGGCCCGTAAATGGCTCGATGAACTCGACCTGCACGAGAAGTTCTACATCAAGCCTCAGGAACTCCCCGATGGGCGCGGCTTCGGCTCGACGGAAGCGGCGCGGGGCAGTCTCTCCGACTGGATCGTGCTCAAGGATGGGAAGATCGAGAACTACCAGGTGGTCACGCCCACGGCCTGGAACATTGGCCCCCGCGATCGCAAAGAGGTCAACGGGCCGATGGAGCAGGCCTTCGTCGGCACGCCCATCGCCGACCCGAAGGATCCGGTCGAACTGGGGCACGTGGCCCGCAGCTTCGACTCCTGCCTGGTCTGCACCGTCCACGCCTACGACGAGAAGAGCGGCAAGGAACTGGCGCGCTTCCGCATCGGCGAGGGGGCGTAGGCGGCAGTATGGAAACGGTCATTATCGGGTGCGGCAACCTGTTGCGGGGCGACGATGGAGTCGGCCCGATCCTCATTCGCCGGCTCTGGGAGCTTGGCCCGCCGCCGGGCGCGCGGCTGGTGGACGGCGGCACGGCGGGAATGGACGTGGCCTTTCAGATGCGCGGGGCCGCGCGGGTGATCATCGTAGACGCCTCGCGCACCGGCGCGGTGCCGGGCAGTCTCTACCGGGTGCCCGGCGCTGCCCTGGAACAGATCCCTCCGCTCCGGGGCATGAACCTGCACGCCTTTCGCTGGGATCATGCCCTGGCCTTCGCCCGCTGGCTGCTCAAGGAGGAATACCCGCGCGACGTGACGGTCTACCTGATTGAGGGCGCCAGCTTCGACCCGGGGGCGCCGCTCAGCCCGGCCGTCGCCGAGAGCATGGAGGGCCTGGCGCAGCGTCTCCTGGCCGAATGGAGCGCGCCGCTACGCTGGACATCGGAGGTTCGCTGAGTAGCACCAAGGGGCAACATGTATGTCAACCACTCACATCGAATTGACCTCCCTGGGGTACCTGCATTTGCCCGCGGATGTGGCGGAACGATATTTTCCGCACAACACGATGGTGGCCCTGCCGAAGGGCCGTGAACTCTGGCTGTTGCCCACGCGCGGGCCGGGCGCGGGCGGGTTGCTGCTCAAACAGCGCAACGCTCGCGGCGACCGCAGCGTGCTGATCTGGGATCTGCTGCCTTCGGGCACGCCGCCGGGACCGCGACCGGCCTTCTGGGACGAGGGCGGCGGCGCGCTGCGTGTCACGCTGTGAGATGGGCCTCGGGCCTGGGCGGCCTGTTACCGAAGGAATCTGCAACACACCCTCCCCACCTCCTTCGAGGGCGGGGAGGGTGGCGGCTCTCTTCCGGCGGAAATAGGTTGGGGAGAGGGCTGAACGATGCGGGTCGCAACTCAAAATCTACATTCGCATTGGCATGATTTGCAATGCATATGAATGATCTTACTGTTCGCCCCCAACCTCTGGGCATTTTTCCGCTGCCAGCGGGCCATCTGGTGTTGCCGCCCATCGCCGGAGGGGAAGCGGCGCTTGCCGAACTGCTGTGTGGCCGCGTTCCCGACACGCTGCCGGATGCCTGGCGTTTCTTTGCCTGCGCCTGCGCTGGCGACACGCCCGACGCCCTGGCCGCCCTGGAGGGCGATCCCTTGCCTGAAGCGCGCTACAACCGCTTCGTGCTCAGCGGCGACCCGGCGCTGTACGCCGCGCTCCGCGCCGAGGCGCAGGGTGAACTGAGGCTGCTCGTTGAGGTGGCGGCTTACACCCTCGGTCTGGCCGGTCAGCCACCCGACCCCGCCGAGGCCACCGGCGAGGTGCGCGCCTTCGTGCTGATGGCCCGCGCTGCCGCAGCCCTGGAGCGGGACGCGCCCGCCGCAGCTGAGGTCGATCTCGAGGCCGCTATCGCCTGCGCCACCCCTGTTTCGCCCCTGCTGGCAGCGCAGTCGCACCTCACCCTCGCCGAGACGCAGCTCAGGCGCCCCGGGGCCGAGGCGCTGGCGATCCAGCACTACCGCCAGGGGCTGGCCCTGCTGGCCGGCAGCGGTCTGGAGGATGCGCGCGCCCACGCCTGGCTCAATCTGGGAATGCTCTACCAGGAGCGCGCCGGTGACCAGCGCGCCCCGCTCCTCGAAGCAGTCAAATGCTACCAGGAGGCTCTGCGGTTCTTCAAGCGGGCGACCCATCCCGACATGTACGCCCTGGCGCAGAATAACCTGGCCCTGGCTTACCTGGCTATGCCCCTCACGGAGGCCAGCGATCAGTTGCGCATGGCTATCGCCGTGCAGGCCCTGCGCGAGGCCCTCAACACGGTTACGCCCGAGGGCCATCCGTGGTTGTGGAGCAGCGTCCGCCTGAACCTGGCCAATGCGCTGCAATACCTGCCCTCCGCCCGGCCCGAGGAACATCTGGCCGAGGCGATTGCGTTGTACGAGGAGGTGCTGGCCACCCGCGACCCCGATGCTGATCCCCTCGGATACGGGCGCGTGCTGGCCAACCAGGGCAACGCCCTGGCCCATCTGGGCATCTTTACCCACGCACAGCCAAAACTGCAAGAGGCGGCCAGGCTCTTCGCCACTGGCGGCGACCACGAGGCCGCCGCGACTGTTCGCGAGACACTCGGAGAAATCGAACGCCGTATAGCGGCGCAGCAGGAGGCGCACCGCGATGGAGGCGTATCAGCGCCAGCAGTTTGACCTGTTGCTCACCCTCGCGGTCGAGCGCTTCGCCGAGCGTCTGGTGCAACGCAACCAGGGCGCGGCAACCGCCCTTGCGCGCCTGCGCGCCAATCCGCAGGGCGAAGGCGTCTGGCTTGACCAGTTCGTGGAGGCGATCTTTCGCGATTTTCTGCTCGACACACCGGGGGGAGCGTGTTTTGTCCTCCAGGCCCTCGCGCGCCGCCACGTCGCTCCGCCTGAGGCCGGCGCCGTTGAAACGATGCTGCAACAGATGGCTCGCCGCGCTTTCGCCGACCTTCTCGCTACGAAGACCATCGAGACGCTGGAGCGACCCTGAGAGGTTGTTGCGGGCGCGGTTGGCGAGCAGGGAATCTGATTGCCCTACACCTCCTGCTAGAAGGGAGATTCCGTGACGGTCACCCGGCAGCCTGAAACGCTTGAAACCCTTGCCGAACGGGTAGACCGGGCAATGGCCGAGGTGCGCGCGCTCGATGCTGGCGCCCGCGACCGAGCCATTGCCCTCAAACAGGCCATTGAAGCCTTCCACAAGGCTGGCCTGACAACGATCATCCAGCGGCTCAAGGCTGACCCGCGCGGCAAAGAACTGCTCTTTGAACTGGTTGACGATCCCCTGGTCTACGCCCTCTTCGCTATGCACGGGCTGGTGCGGCTCGACCTGGCGACCCGCGTCGCCCGGGTGCTGGAACAGGTCCGGCCCTTTATGCAATCCCACGGCGGCGACGTGGAACTGGTCGAGGTGCGCGAGGCGACGGTCTTCGTGCACCTCCACGGAGCCTGCAACGGCTGCTCGATGTCGGCGGTGACGCTGCGCGAGGGGGTCGAGGAGGCGATTCTCAGCCAGATCCCCGAGATCCGCGAGGTCGAGGTGCTACCGAACGAACCAGGCCCGGCGCTGATCCGCCCTGAGGCGATCAGCGTCAGGGCCGAGACCGGCTGGACCCGCGGCCCCCGTGTGGAGGACGTGCCTCCCGGCACGATGGTCGCCCTGCGCGCTGGACCGGTTGAGGCGCTGATTATCAACCTCGATCACCGCCTCAGCGCCTTCCGCAATGCCTGCGCCCACCAGGGCCTGCCCCTCGATGGCGGGCTGCTCGATCCTGCCGCGGGCACGCTCACCTGCCCCTGGCACGGGTTTTGCTTCGACGCTGGCAGCGGCGAATGCCTCACCGCGCCCCAGGCCCAACTCGAACCTTTTCCGCTGCGTGTTGAGGAGGGCGTGATCTGGGTACGGCTGGCGGAGTGAAGGGCAGGGAGGTGTGGAGGTGTGGAGGTGTGGAGGTGTGGAGGTGTGGAGGTGTGGAGGTGTGGAGATGTAGAGGTGATTATTCCACACCTCCCCGCCTCCCCGCCTCCGCAGCGCTCGCGAAGGTAAAGAAATGGCCAACTGGACACCCTCTCTGCGCCTGGGGGCCGAATCACCGGGGGGGCTGGCGCTGCCCGCGGCCCGGCCCACCCCCGCGCAACTCTACGCGCCCCGCGGGGTCTACCTGGATGATGAGCGGCTGGTAGTGGCCGATACGGGCAACCATCGCGTGTTGATCTGGCGCGGGCTGCCCGACCATAACGGCGCGCCCGCCGACGTGGTGCTGGGCCAGCCGGATTTTACCAGCGAGGGGCCCGCCGCAGGCGGGCGCGGCCCGGCCAATGGCATGCACCTGCCCACCGGGGTGCTGGTGGTCGCCGGGCGGCTCTATGTCGCCGATGCCTGGCACCACCGCGTGCTGGTGTGGGAACGTGTGCCGGAACGCCTGGCCGAGCCACCTGACTACGCCCTCGGCCAGACCGGCCTCAACGCAGTTGAGCCAAACCGCGGCGGCGCGCCCGACGCACTGAGCCTCTACTGGCCCTACGGCCTCGGCTGGAGCGCCGGGTGGTTCTACGTCGCCGACACCGGCAACCGGCGCGTGCTGGGCTGGCGCGGCCTGCCGGAACCCGGTCGCGCGCCCGATCTGATCCTGGGCCAGCCCATGCCCACCGCCCACGACGAGAACCGGGGCGGCCCCCCCGGTCCGGCCAGTTTCCGCTGGCCGCACGCCATCGCTGGCGACGCAACTACGCTCTACGTCGCCGACGCGGGCAACCACCGCGTGCTGGGCTGGTCGCCCCCGCCTGAAGCCGACCGCCCGGCCGATCTGGTGCTCGGCCAGCCCGATTTTGCCAGCAGCAGCGAACTGGCCCACGTGCCCCAGGGCCCCCGCCGCCTGCGCTTTCCCTACGCCCTGGCCCTCGAAGGCCAGCGCCTGGCCG
Source organism: Chloroflexaceae bacterium (assembly GCA_025057155.1). Lineage (NCBI taxonomy): Bacteria > Bacillati > Chloroflexota > Chloroflexia > Chloroflexales > Chloroflexaceae > Chloroflexaceae bacterium. The sequence goes on along the minus strand of JANWYD010000005.1, from coordinate 115,556 downwards.
TGGCCGATACCGCCAACAACCGCGTGCTGCTCTGGAACCACGCGCCGCGGAGGGGGGCCTTCGCGCCCGCCGATGTGGTGCTGGGCCAGGCCAACTTCGACGACCACGGAGAAAACCGCTGGCGCGCCGTCGCCTCCGATACCCTCTGCTGGCCCTACGGTCTCTGGTTGCACCATCGGCGCCTGGCAATCGCCGATTCGGGCAATAATCGTGTTATGATCTGGACACTCGATGGCCCCGGGAAAGGAGGTGGGTGATGTGCCTGGGCATCCCCGGCAGGGTGATTGCCATTAGCGACGTTGACGGCGTGCGCATGGGCAAGGTAGACTTCGATGGCATTGTCAAGGATGTCTGCCTGAGCTACCTGCCCGACATCCAGGTCGGCGATTACACCATCGTCCACGTCGGCTTCGCGATTACGCAACTTGATGAGCAATCGGCGAAAGAGACCCTGGCGCTGTTTCATGAACTGGGCATGCTCGAAGAGGAGTTGCGCCAGGACGATGAGGAGGCAACGGCGTGAAGTACCTCGATGAGTTCCGCAATCCCGAGGTGGCCGCCCGGCTACTCGAGGAGATCCGGCGCGTCATCACCCGGCCCTGGGCGATTATGGAGGTCTGTGGCGGCCAGACCCACTCGATCATCCGCAACGGCATTGATCAGTTGCTCCCGCCGGAGATCGAACTGATCCACGGCCCGGGCTGCCCGGTCTGCGTGACGCCGCTGGAGATCATTGATAAAGCCCTGGCGATTGCCGCTCGTCCCGAGGTGACCTTCTGCTCCTTTGGCGATATGCTGCGGGTGCCCGGCAGTAATAGCGACCTGTTTCAGGTGAAGAGCAGTGGCGGTGACGTGCGGATCGTCTACTCGCCGCTCGACGCGGTGCGGCTGGCCCAGCAGCGCCCCGACCGCGAGGTGGTGTTCTTTGGCATCGGCTTCGAGACCACTGCGCCCGCCAACGCCATGGCCGTCGTGCAGGCCGAACGGCTGGGGCTGACCAACTTCTCGATGCTGGTCTCGCACGTGCTGGTGCCGCCGGCGATCAGCGCGATTATGGAGTCGCCCAGGAACCGCGTGCAGGCCTTCCTGGCCGCCGGTCACGTGTGCAGCGTCATGGGCACCTGGCAGTACGGGCCGCTGGTCGAACGCTACGGCGTGCCGATTGTGGTGACGGGCTTCGAGCCGCTGGATATTCTGGAGGGCATTCGCCGGGCGGTGACGCAACTCGAAGCCGGGCGCGCCGAGCTGGAGAACGCCTATCCGCGGGCGGTGCGGCCCGAGGGCAACCAGCCCGCCCAGGCGGTGCTCGAGCAGGTCTTCGAGGTCACCGACCGGACCTGGCGGGGCATCGGTATGATTCCCCAGAGCGGCTGGCGTCTGCGCGAGCGCTACCGGCGCTTCGACGCCGAGGCGCGCTTCGAGGTGGGCCACATCAACACCGCCGAGTCGCCCCTGTGCCGCAGCGGCGAGGTGCTCCAGGGGCTGCTCAAGCCCAACCAGTGCCCCGCCTTTGGCAAGCAGTGCACCCCTCGCACCCCCCTGGGAGCCACGATGGTCTCCAGTGAGGGCGCCTGCGCAGCCTACTACCAGTACGGGCGCTTTATCCCCGCCGGGGACGTGGAGGTCGCGCGATGAGCCTCTCGTTCGAGGACTGGACCTGCCCCCTCCCCCTGCGGGACTACCCGGCCATCGTGATGGGCCATGGCGGCGGCGGCAAGCTCTCGGCGGACCTGGTGCGCCACCTGTTTCTGCCGGCGTTCCGCAACGCCGCCCTGGAACAACTCGGCGACGGCGCGGTAGTTGAGGTCGGCGGCGCGCGCCTGGCTCTCTCCACCGACGCCTTCGTGGTGCGCCCGCTCTTCTTTCCCGGCGGCAATATCGGCGACCTGGCGGTGAACGGCACGATCAACGACCTGGCCATGTGCGGCGCGCGCCCCCTGTACCTGACGGCCAGCTTCATCATCGAGGAGGGCATGCCCCTCGACCAGCTCGGCATCATCGCCGAGACCATGGGCGCGGCGGCGCGGCGGGCCGGTGTCACCCTGGTAACCGGCGACACCAAAGTGGTAGACCGCGGCCATGGCGATGGGGTATTCGTCAGCACGACCGGGTTAGGGGTAATCCCCGACGGAGTGCGGGTCGGGCCGGAACTGGCCCGACCCGGCGACATGGTGTTGATCAGCGGCGAGATTGGCCTCCACGGTGTGGCCATCCTCAGCGTGCGCGAGGGATTGGAGTTCGGCGCGGCGATCGCGTCGGACACCGCGCCACTCCACGACATGGTCGCCGCCCTGCTGGACGCGGGCTGCGCCGTCCACGCGCTGCGCGACCCGACCCGCGGCGGGGTGGCCTCGACCCTCAACGAGATCGCCGCGGCCTCCGGGGTGGGCATTCGCCTGGACGAGCGGGCGCTGCCCGTGCCGGGGCCGGTGCGGGCCGCCTGCGAGATCCTGGGCATGGACCCGCTCTACATCGCCAACGAGGGCAAACTGGTGGCCCTGGTGGCCCGCGAGGATGCCGAGCGCGCCCTGGCGATCCTGCGGGCGCATCCCCTCGGCGCGCGGGCGGCGATCATCGGCGAGGTCACCGCCGAGCACCCGGGGGTGGTGGTGGCGCGCACGGGCATCGGCGGCACGCGAGTGGTGGATATGCAGGTGGGCGAGCAGTTGCCGCGCATCTGCTGAGAGTGTCGCGTGCGAGGGCAAGCCCCTCCCCCACGACGCTTTGCCAGCGGGAAGACAGGGAAATCTGGTTTCTCCATGCCCCTGCCCCTGGGCTTCGCCGCCAAACAGGGGGGTGAAAGAGATGGTTCCGGGAAGGGCTACGCCCTCCCGGAACCCCCTCAGGTGTAGGGTTTTTCGAGCGAGAAGGGGTTTTCGGCATTCCAATGCGCTTACGATCCTCACCCCCCGCCCCCCTCTCCCTGAGCGGGAGAGGGGGGAGCTGGGCGTCCCAATGCCCCGGATGGCGCATGCGACGCGAGGATGCGCCGGAAAACCCTACACCTGAGAACTCCCGAACCCTCGCGGGTGGGGCTTATGCGTGGGCTATAAAACCCGAAGATGTCATCACGATCCCGAACCCTCGCGGGTAGGGCTTATGCGGGACTTCCGGGAGGGTTGCGCCCTGCCGGAGCGAGACGGGCCAGATCATCAAGGGGGATGGGCACGGGGGCCAGGGCGATCACGCGGGTGAAGCCGAGGGCGGCCCAGGCAGCGCAGGCGCCCTCGGGGTCGGCGGCCAGAACGGCCCAATCAACGTGCAGCGAGAGGTCGAAGTCGGCGCGGTCGCGGCCCCGCTCGGCCAGGGCGGCGTCGAGGGCGGCCAGCACCGCCGGGAAGCTCTCGCGGAAGCGCCACTGGAGGTTCAACCCGTCGGCGTAGCGCCCGGCAAGACGCGCCAGGGCCTCGCCGCGCCCGCCCACGATGAGGCGGGGCGGGGGATGCAACCCCGGCGATACGATCGCCTCCCGCAGGCGTACAAGTTCCCCCTCAAACGTAACCGGCTCGCCGCTCCACAGCAGCGGCAGCACCTGCAAGGTCTCCTCCAATCGCCGGGTGCGTGTGGCGCGGTCGCCCTGGTCGATGCCGAAGGCTTCCTGCTCGGCGGCATAGCCCCCGGCGCCGAGGCCCACCTCCAGGCGCCCGCTGGCAATCTCGTAGAGCGTGGCCGCCACCTTCGCCAGCCGCCCGGGGTGGCGATTGGCGACATTCGCCACCAGCGGCCCCAGGCGGATGCGCGAGGTAGCCTCGGCCAGGGCGGCAAGGGTCGTCCAGCACTCCAGCACCGGCTCGCGGGGATCGTTCCACGAGACGTAGTGATCCCACAGCCAGAGCGAATCATAGCCGTGGTCTTCAATAGCCAGCGCGGCGCGCCGCACCTCGGCGTAGGTCGTGCCGAAGGCGGGCAGGCAGATGCCGATGGGGAGCATAGGGATGTTCCCTGGCGTGTTTCAGGCTGGCGATCACCAGCACGTCTTATTCTTCTCGCGCTTGCCCCCGCTGAAAGCGGGCATGCGCTGTGTCAGATCGAGGATGACCTCTTGAATGGCGGACAGACCAGGCGCAACATCGTGATGCTGCGGCCAGGCGGGTCAATGATCCGGTACTCCGGAATGCCCATCCACTGACCCTGGGACGGGCCGGGAACGTGGCTGGCCTGCCCTGCCACTCCGGCGGGATCAGGAGTGGCGTTCATCGTCTCGCCTCCTCGTCGCGCGCGCCGATCACCAGTGCCCCGGCGCGCAGCGTGACGGCGTAGCGCCCCGGCGCCAGCCCGTCGAGGGGCGTGCCGGGAAGCGTCAGACAGCCCGGCAACCCGACCCTGGCCTCGACGCGCAGACCGCTGGCGGCCTGCGTCGGCACGATCCAGATCTCTGCCCCCGCAGGCTGCACCATGACGCGCTCCGGGCTGCCCAGATCGAACCAGGCCTGCTTGCCAAGCAACAGGCGGATGCGCCGCGCTCCGGTCAGCGGATCGGGTTCGTGGCGGACGCGCACGTACATCCCGGCGGGGCGCCGGCACTGCGGCGCCGGCTGGCCCTCAGGGCCGCGCGCCTCTACCCGCTCGGCCATGCGCGTCTGCTGCTCGGCCAGGGCGCGCAGGTCGGCGGCGATCTGGCGGCGCCGCTCCGGGGTGGGGCGCGGCCCCAGGGCCTCGATCACCGCCCGGCGCAGGATGTCGTAGCTATCGTTGTTCATGGCAATCCTTTGACTGTGAACGTGGGAAAAACGGGTTGCCCCTCGCTCCTGCCGGCCAGGCTGGCATGCGCCCGCCTACCGGTTGGGGGCAGCCAGGTTGCCGCTCTCCCAGGCCCATAGGTGATTGCAACCGGCACGCCGCAGATCTTCATTATACCCTGACAGGAGCCGGGCGAGACGGGCAGCGCCCATTCGTTCTCATTCAGCTTTACCGCGCAGCACGCCGAGGAGGGCAGAGGATTGGACCAGGCCCAATCTCCGCGCCCTCTGCAGTGAACACGTGTTCAGCACACGTGAACGCTATCCCTCCCATTGTGCTGCGCCGGCACGCATGGTAGAATGGTCGCGTTTGCCCCCCTCGTCACAAGGAGGCCCCTGTTGCAAGATAAGCCAGCGGCGTCGGATTGCGCCACACCGTGGACGACGTGGGCGCGTAGCATCATCAATGGCGCCGTGGGCGATTATCTCCAGGCCCGGCAAAATGGCCTCGAGATTGAGATGGCGCTGTACGTCAGGAACCGGCCCCTCCCCCTGACCCGCGCGGCGCTCCTCGAGGCGCATCCCCGTCCTACCCCGAGGCTGTGCGTGTTCCTCCACGGCCTGGGCTGCAACGAGGGCAGCTGGGCCTACCGCGACCTGTCTAACTCCGGACGCTGGACCTCCTACGGCGCGGAACTGGCGGCGGATCTGGGGTTTACCCCGCTGTTTGCGCGCTACAATACGGGGCTAGCGCTCGCCCGCAATGGGCAGAGCCTGGCCGATTTGCTGAACGCCCTGCTGGCGGCCTACCCCCTCCCGGTAAGGGATCTGGTCCTCATCGGCCACAGCATGGGCGGGCTGGTCATCAGGCATGCCTGCCACATTGGCGCCCAGCGCCACGACCCGTGGGTTCCATTAGTGCGGCAGGCATTTTACCTGGGCAGCCCTCACGATGGCGCGCCTCTGGCGCTGCTAAGCGACATCGCCGCCCGCGTGCTTCATAGCGTGCCCAACCCAATTACCAGACTCATCGGTGACATCTTCGACCTGCGCAGTCAGGGGATCAAGGATCTGCGCTCGCCGCCATTTATCGAAGAGGCCGGCCAGCGCGCCGCCCCGCGCCAGACCGTGCCGTGGCTGACCAGCGCGCAACACTATCTGGTCGTCGCCACCCTGACCGAGGACCCGAAGCACCTCGTCGCCATTCTGCTCGGCGACGGGCTGGTCCTCGTGCCGTCCATTCGCGAGACGCCCCCCGACGGCACAGCGCCGTATCCGATGCCCCGCGACCATGTGGCCTGTTTTTCGCCGATGGACCACTTGCAACTGACCCGCGATCCGGCGGTGTACGCGCGAATCCGCGCCTGGTGCGAGGAATATGAAAGGAGCGTCTGATGGAGGCGGAAACGCTGCGGCAACTGCGTGGCGGGGTCGAGCTTGCCGCCGACGCAGTGGACGCCGCGACGGGCGCAATCGCCGAGGCGCACAAGGCGATCGCGCGCCAGGTGTACGCTCCCTTTGGCTACCTCGGCCCGCTGGGCGCGCCGGCTCGCATCGTCGAGCAGATCCAGATGACTATCACCATCCAGGTCTACCGCTCGATCCAGCTAACCAGCCGCCTCGTGGCCCGTGGCGCCGTAACGCTGTTGGAATGCCAGACAAAGGGAGATTGATCGGCCCCATAGTCTTGCGGCGGGTATGAAGGCAGAAAAAGAGGGGGCGGGAGGGCTTCGCCCTCCCACCCCCTTTTCATACGCTGGATCAGTAGCGCTCGCGCCGCCCCCCGAAACCGCCGCGGTCGCCGCCGCGCCGGGGCGCGGGTTTGTCTTCGGCCAGGTTGACCCGCAGATTGCGGCCCTCAACCGCGCAGCCGTCGGTCGCCCGGATCAGCGCGCCGACATCGTCGGTTTCCATCTCAACGAACCCAAAGCCCCGCGAGCGACCAGTGTCGCGATCGCTGATAACCCGCGCGCTGTAAACCGCGCCGTGACCGGTGAAGATCCGGGTCAACTCGGCGTCGCCCACACTCCAGGGCAGATTCCCAACAAACAGTTTGACTTGCATCGAACTCTCTCCTCCGCGCATTGCTGGCAAAGACAGCATGGCTATTTCCACAAAAACCGCGTCGACATCTCGAACTGCCGGTGGCCAGGCGTCTGCCTGCCACACTCGCTCCGGCGACCCCAACAACATAATGCTTCGAGCGACGAAGGCTTCTGTGGAACCAGGGGATAGCGGGGAGGATGCCGGTCTCACAGGGGATGATGTTGGTCAACTTTTTTATTCTACCACTGTTCGTCTGAACTGTCAATGGCAGATTCGAGCACGGCAGGACTTGAGCAACGTCTGTGCCCTAGGCCATGCTATCCAGGGGAATGCCCCGATGCAGCCCTAGCTCGCGCGCCCAGGCGACCACAGTGGCGTATTCCTGCGCCGTGACGCCCCGGCGCAGTTCGGGGTAGTCGAAGGCGCGATAGGCCGGGTAGTACTGGTCCATTATGTTGATCCAGGCATCACGGGACAACTCCTCCGCTACGAAGCGCAGCACCTCCCGTGAGCCGGCCAGATCTCCCGGAAGCACCAGGTGGCGAATGAGCAAGCCGCGCGTGGCCAACCCGCCCTCAATGCGCAGGTCGCCGACCTGGCGCTGCATCTCGCGCAGGGCCGCCCGCGCCACGTCCCAGTAATGCGGAATGCCGGAGTAGCGCTGGGCCAGCGCCGAGTCGCTGTACTTGAGGTCGGGCATGTAGATATCCACCACGCCGTCGAGGAGTCGCAGCGCCGCGACCGAGTCGTAGCCGGAGGTGTTGTAGACGATTGGCAGGCGCAGACCACGGGGCACGGCCAGCGCCAGCGCCTCCAGGATCTGGGCGATGACGTGAGAGGGGGTGACCAGGTTGAGGTTGTGGCAGCCTCTGCGCTGCACCTCGAGAAAAATCTCCGCCAGTTCCTCGGCGCTGACGGCGCGCCCGCGGGCGATCTGGCTGATGTCGTAGTTCTGGCAGTAGACGCAGCGCATGTTGCAGCCGCTGAAGAAGACCGTGCCTGAGCCGCGCCAGCCGCGCAGCACGTTCTCTTCACCCATGTGCGGCCCGTATGAGGCAACCAGCGCCTCCCGCCCCACTCGGCAGATTCCCGCCTCGTCATCAAGCCGGTCGGCGCGGCAGACCTGCGGGCAGAGCACGCAGGCCGCCAGGCGTTCGCGCGCCGCCGCGGCCCGTTCGTGCAGCAGGCCCCGCGCGTAGAGATTGAGATACGCCGGATCGCTCATGGCTTTTATTATAACCACACAGGCGCCGGAGGCGTGAGGAATAATGAGGGCTGATGCGGGGCAAATCCCGGATTTCACGTTGTTCGTTGGTTCTGGCGGCGTAGCCGCCAGAACCAACGAACAGCGACCATGCTAATTCAGCGGCACGCTGACCGCCCGGCCTCCGCCAAATGGCTCATAGACCAGTGCCAGCCCGGTGGCATTAGCAGGCGCCTCGAAGCCGACAACGCCCGTTTTTGTGGCGCCGGCGGGCACTTCGCCATCTATCACTTCATTGGCCAGAGCCGTGGCAATCGTGCTCATTTCGTACTTCGTCCCTGCTGCGTCGCGCACCGACATGCTGAGCAGGCTAGAGACGACCTGCGGCGAGGCGCCGCGGTTGGTGAAGCTCACCCGCACCAGCAGGAAGATGTTGCCCGCATTGGGCTTGAAGAACTCGTTGCCAGCCGAGCGTTCCACCGCGATGACGGACATCACCAGGTCAGGAGCCACTTCGACCGCCTGGCCGATTGGCGTGGTCGCGCCGCCGCCGCCCGTGGTCCCGCCGCTGCTCCCGCCGGCCGGCGGCGCGGGTACGCCGCCACTGCTGCTCCCTCCGCCAGCCGGCGGCGCGGGAGCGGCGCTTCCGCCGGCAATTGCACTGTCCAGCGCCACGCTCGGATCAATGCGGTAGCTGTTGATAATCGGGTTGGTGTACGGGTTCGACGCCTCGAACAGCGCCATGGGCCGCAGGGTCGTTAGAAATGACAGCTTATCGCCCCGCTGCTCGACAAAGGTGTTGCCAAGCAGTTCGACGGTAGATCCCTGGGGTGTGACCGCCCAGACCAGCCGGATGCTGCCGTCGGACATGGTCTGAGGATCCTCGAAAACGAGAGTGGGGTTATTCTCGAAGGTGCTGGTGCTCCGCACATATTCCTGCCCCAGTTCAACGAGCCGTTCATTGCTCAGGGCCTGGCCGACTTCGGCGATAGTGACGACGACGCTGAAGTTGCCGTCGGGCGAGTCCCAGACGTTCTGCACGCGGTCGGAGAACGGGATATCGGTGAATTTCCAACTTCCGGGAACATCTATCGAGAAGAGGCCCGAGGGATGGCGGAAGGTCTGCATTGAGCCAAAGACGCTGGCAAGGTCGCCGCCGGCAGCCGGCTCAGAGGTAGGCTTAAGCACGATGGACGTGGGCGTGGGCTGGTCAACCGGCGCCGCGGTGGGCGGGGCCGCGGTAGCTGCGGGCGCGCTGGTTGGCGCCTCGGCGGCGGGCGTGGCGGTCGGGATGGGCGCCTGGCCGGCGCCGCCGCCACAGGCGGTCAACAGCGCGACCAGCACCAGCCAGATGGGAAGACGGTGAGCGAAACGATGCAAGGCGATCCTCCTTCACGTTGCTTGCTGAGGGCGACAGGCGCAATCTGGCTACACGCGCCGTTCGAGTGTAGCACGGCGCTGTATCCAGGGGATAAAACGAGGAGATCTCTGTGAATCTGTAAGGGCTACGGCCGGATCAGGCGCAGATCTGAGACGCAGCAGGGCTTATGGACTGGCGGTAGAGCAGCACCGCAACGAAAAGCGTGCAGAAAGCTGCGGCAATCCAGTGACTTCGGATCGGATGGGCCGACCATTGCAGGTTTTTTAGACTGATGTCGGTCTGTTGCATCATCTGCGTTGTTTACCGCAAGGCCCGCAACAGGGCACGCCCCACGAACAGCGGGGGCGGAGCGCCGCCGAACGCTCCTGCTACGGCGTAAAGGGTCGCCAGCGAAGTGCGCCGCTCGTGGCTCAGCAGGTACACCGGCTCCCAGTCTTGAGGGTGCAGGCGGGCGCGAAAGGCCTCCAGTCCGGCAAAGTTGTAGAAGCGCCCGCCCCAGGCGCGCAGGGCCTCCAGCAGCAGGCGCACCGCCGCGGAAGGTTCGGGCGCGTGCGCGCCGGTCACCCGCGCCAGGGGCGCCAGGCCCATCGTCAGCCAGCGGGCGCCCTCGGCGGCCAGGGCGCGCATGGCCGTATCAATGAGCAGTTCGCTCGCACCATTGGGAGCGCCGCGCCCGCGCACGATCTGCTCAACCAGCCAGCCTTGCCGCGCCGGAACGGGGGTCGCCACCAGGTAGGCTACAATCGCGCCATCGCGCCGCGCAACGAAGACGCGCCGGCCGGCGGGCGCCGCCAGCACATCGGGGGTGACCAGGAAGCGCAGCGGGGGCAGGCCGCGAGTGGCCAGCCACTCCGCGAGGCAACGACGCATCTCCGGGCGCCGGGCGGCGGCCTCGGCAGGCAGCGGGGCGACCCTTACCCCTTTGTTGCGCGCCCGCGCGATCTGGGCGCGCAGCGAGGCGGCGCGGGCCACGAGGTCCGGCCAGTCCTCCGGGTTCCAGACGGGCTGGGCGCCAATCGCCAGGCGCGCCAGCGGGAGACGCGCCGCCAGACATTCGGCCAGAGGGGCCTGCGCGCCGAAGTAGATCACCCGGCGACCACGGCGCGCCGCCGCCGCCGCGAAGGCTTTCGCCGCCGCCACGACCTGGTCGGGCGGCCCCACTGGAGCCCCGGCTGCCACCCAGGCCCGCCCGACCTCGACAAAGCCTACCACCGCCGTCTGATCGGAAGTGAACCAGTAGTGCAGGCCAGGGTTAACAATCTGACAGGCTACCGTGTTCCAGCCGTAACGCATCACCAGTGCGCGCGCCAGCTCGCGTTCTTGCGCATCCCCATCAGGAGGCGCGAGCGCTCCGATGCGCGCAGCCGAACGCCGGGCGAGCCAGGGATTCAGCACGGGCGGACCCCTTCCTGAATGGTACAATCCGGGTTTATTGAGGAATGTATAATTTTTTCATCCTGTCCGGACGTGCAGCGAACTACCGGGGGAAAAATGGATCTCGAACAGAAAGGTCTAGGAGTATACAGCGCTCCCGAGAGCACCGGTTTATGCATCCGTTTTAAGCTGATTTATTGTACAAGAAATAACAAAACCAATTAGAGGGTGGGGACGAATCAGGTTCCCGATGCTTCTGTCCAGGAGAGGTTGAGACAGCGCGTAAGCCCTCTCTTCATTGTAGCCCAAACGTATGCAGCGCAGCCGCCGATGAACGAAAGGAGGAACGTATGCACCGCCGCCTCGCTCCGCTACTCCTTATCGTCGCGTTGACGCTTCTCGGCGCGGCCAGTTGCGCGGTGGCCCACTCGGCGCAGCGCGGGGAACGCTGCTTCGCCGAGACCGGCTTCTGCATCAGCGGGCCGATTCGCGTCTACTGGGAACGCAACGGCGGATTGGCCGTCTTTGGTTTTCCCATCACCGCCCAGTCGCAGGAGAGTGTTGAGGGACGCGCACTGCAAGTACAGTGGTTCGAGCGCGACCGGCTGGAGATCCAGCCCGACGGGCGGGTGACCGCCGGGCGCCTGGGTGCTGAGCGTCTGGAGCAACTTGGCACACCCTGGCAGCCAGGCCCCGGCAGCGCGGCCGGGCCGGGCTGCGCCGTCTTCCCCGAAACCGGGCATCAGGTCTGCGGGGCCTTCCTGCGCTACTGGCGCGCCAACGGCGGCCTGGAGCGCTTCGGGTTGCCCCTGACCGGCGAGTTCACCGCCGAGCTTGAGGGCCGGCCCTTCACCGTGCAGTACTTCGAGCGCCGGCGCTTTGAACTGCACCCGGAGATTGGCCCCGACGCCGTGCTGCTGGGCCTGCTGGGCCGTGAAGTCTTGCAGACGCGCGGCGCGGCCTCCGGCCTGACCCGCCCGGAGGGGCTGCCGGCCGGCCAGGTGGTCAACGTAGTGGACGGCGACACGGTGGACGTGCGGATCAACGGACAGGTCGAACGGGTGCGGCTGATCGGCATTGATACTCCGGAGAGCGTGGACCCGCGCCAGCCGGTGGAATGCTTTGGGCGCGAGGCATCGGCCAGGGCTGCCGAACTCCTCGCTGGCCAGACGGTGTTTCTGGAAGCCGACGCCACCCAGGCCGACCGCGATCAATTCGGGCGGTTGCTGCGCTACCTGTGGTTGCCCGATGGGCGTATGGCCAACTACGAACTGATTGACCAGGGCTACGCCTTCGAGTACACCTTCGCCGTGCCCTACCGCTACCAGGCCCAGTTCAAGGCCGCCGAGGCCCGCGCCCGCGCCGAGGGCCGCGGGCTATGGTCGCCGGCCACGTGCAACGGCCAGCGCAGCCCGGAAGCGACTCCCGCGCCCACCAGTCCGCCCATAGGAGGCGGGCCGAGCTTCCGCAGTTGCGCCGATGACCCCGGGCCAGGCGTGGCCCCCGAAACTCCGGTGCGGATCATCGCCATTGACAAGCGCGCCGAAACGGTCACGCTGCGCAACGTCAGCAACGCCGCAGTGGATCTGACTGGCTGGCGCATGTGCAGCATCAGGGGCGGCCAGGAGCACCCCATCGGCGGCGTGCTCGCCCCCGGCGAGACGCGCGTCTTTCCGGGGCCGGCAGAGAACATCTGGAACAACAACGAACGCGACCCGGGGGCGCTCTACGATGCCCAGGGGCGTCTGATAAGCTACTGGAGAGATTAAGAAACGATTTCAAAACGATGAACAACAAGTCAGGCACGTGTTCACACTTCTCCTGGGAGCGAGGGCATCTTGCCCTCGCATCCCGACGAGGGCGGGACGCCCTCGCTCCCGGGTCTGCGGGGTTACCCCAATTCTAAACACGTACCAAGTCAGAGCAAGCCGGGGAAACCAGGAGTCCTTACAGGCCTCTGCCCGCGTACAGGTTGCGATGAACCCGCCTCCGGAGACGGGAGGGGCTGGTTTCGCCTCCCATACGCCCGCACGGAACCTATAGATAAACAGTTTCTCATTATTGTACCTGGCGACTATTCATCCAGAATTTCTGTCGCCGTATTACTATCTATCCGCACACGGTTCTTCATGCGGGCGGAGATAACCCTATGGCGGCCCTTGTCAAAACCAGGTTGCAGTGTGTGCGCTGCGGCCACTCGAACGAGTCGCTTTTTGATCGGCGCGAGTTTTACTCCTGTAGAAATCCCCGCTGCCGTTCCCACGGATTCTTTTACTGCGGGCGCTGTCTGATTGAGATGAACGCCCCGCGTCGGCGCTTCTCGGGCAAACCCACCTGCTGCCCGCGCTGCAAGCAGGGCGAATTGCAGCGCCACCAGGGCTGACTACTCTGTAAACAAAGTCTTTCGCTAAACCCCCACCCTCTCCCCAACCCTCCCCCGCCGGGGGAGGGCTTCCGGCTCAGGCCACTGCCTCGGCGATGGCGAGCCACTGCACCTCCCCGACCCTCTCCCGCTGGGGGAGGGTTGGGAGGGAGGCAGAAATGCAAGGAACCTTCGTTTACAAACTACTAAGGTTCGATCTTCTTTCCAGAAGGACAGGAGCACGGAGCAGCCGGGGTTCCCCACGCTCCTGATGGTAGGCGAGAGGGCATGGGGAAACCTGGTTTCCCCACCCTCCTGCCAGGAGCGAGGTTTGGGAAAGGCTGTGCTCTTCCCAGCCCTCTGGCGCGTATTATCCCATCAGGTACCAGTGGATGCTCTCAGCAACGGCGCGGCCCTCGGCAATCGCCCAGACCACCAGTGACTGGCCGCGGCGCATATCACCGGCGACGAAGACGCCGGGCGTCGCGGTCATTTTGTGTTCGTCGGTGGCCACGCCACCGCGGGGGGTCAACTCAAGGCCGAGCTGAGCAATCGGGCCATCGGCTCGCGGCCCGACGAAGCCCATGGCCAGCAGCACCAGGTCGCAGGGCAAGGTAAACTCGCTGCCAGGAACGTCTTCCATGCGCGGCTGCCCGCTGGCATCGGGTCGCCAGCGCACCTCAACAGCCTCGACGGCCGTGACCTGGCCGGTCGCATCGCCGATCAGGCGACGGGTGCGAATGCTGTAACGGCGCTCGCCGCCTTCTTCGTGCGAGGAGGATGTACGTAGGATGCGCGGCCATTCGGGCCAGGGATTATCGGGGGCGCGCTGCAGCGGCGGCCGGGGCAGCAGTTCAAACGAGGTCACCGACACTGCGCCCTGGCGCAGAGCGGTGCCAACACAGTCTGCGCCGGTATCGCCGCCGCCAATCACCAGCACACGCTTGCCGCGGGCGTCAATTGGCGCCGTCGTGAGCGGCAGGCCAGCGCAGCGGCGGTTCTGCTGGGTGAGGAACTCCATCGCGAAATGGACGCCGCGCAGCTCGCGACCCTCGACCGCCAGGTCGCGGGGCTGCTGCGCGCCGCCGGCCAGCAGGACGGCGTCGAATTCGCGGCGCAGCTGATCGGCGGGCACATCCACCCCGATGTTGACGCCCGGCTGGAAGACCACCCCTTCGGCCTCCAACTGCGCCAGACGCCGGTCGAGGATCCACTTCTCCAGTTTGAAATCGGGGATGCCGTAGCGTAGCAACCCGCCGATGCGATCATCGCGCTCAAACACCGTCACGTCGTGACCCTTGCGGCGCAGTTGCTGCGCCGCAGCCAGGCCAGCCGGCCCCGAGCCGACGATCGCCACGCGCTTGCCGGTCAGGCGACGGGGGGGTTGGGGCCGCACCAACCCGTGCTCGAACCCCCACTCGATGATCCGCAACTCGACCATGCGGATCGACACCGGCTCGAAGTAGAGCGCCAGGGAACAGGAGCCTTCGCAGAGGGCCGGGCAGAGGTGGCCGGTAAACTCGGGAAAGTTGTTGTCGCGGTGAAGCTGGGCCAGGGCCTCTTCCCAGTTGCCCTCGGTTACCCGGTCGTTCCACCAGGGAATAAAATTGCCCACGGGACAGGCAATATGACAGTAGGGGATGCCGCAGTCCATACAGCGGGCGGCCTGAACGCGCACCTCAGCGTCGGTCAGAGGCTCGTAGACATCACGGTAATCCCGCAGCCGCTCAGCAACTGGTCGCGCGCGCCATTCCTGGCGCCCGTACTTTAAGAACCCTTCAATTTCACCCATCGGAGACCTGCCTCTCGTTCCCGAAATGCGTACAGATATGTCTGGGAGGGCTATGCCTTCTCAAGCGCGAAGTCCGGGGAACCCCAACTCCCCCTGGCGCGCAATCCAGGGTGCTGCGCTACCGGGTTTGCGTGCGGACGGGGCGCGGCGTTGCTGTCCGTGGGGGGTTGACCCGGCGGGGGCGCGGCGTTGCGCCCCGATAGCGGTGGTTGTGCCGGGATGGGAAGAATCTACGCTTTCTGGGGATTATCTGGGGTATGAGGGTCGCAACCGGAGCTTAGAGTATGGCAACCGATCGGGGATTTTGGATTTTGGATTTTGGATTCTGGATTTTGGATCAGGTGATAGGGAAGAGGATGATCGCCAAACCTAACCGGGAAGCCATTACGGTAATCCAAAATCCAAAATCTCAAATCGCATCATCGGGCGGCGCTTGCCAGAGCCTCCAGGTGCAGGTCCTGGATGCGGTCGCGGGCGATCTGGGCCACGCGCAGGAGCAACTGGCAGCCAAAGGCCGGGTCGCTCTCCATACGCTGGCGCAGCGCGGCGGCGTCAAGCGCCACCACCCGGCTATCTTCGGCGGCCACCACGTTCGAGGTGGCCTGGTAAGGCGGCACCAGGGCCGACCAGGCGAAGACCTCGCTGGGGCGCACTACGCTGAGGGTGATCTCGCGGGCCTGACCCGCGGGTGGGGGCAGCACCGAACGGCTGCCCTTCTCGGGCAGGGTCAGGGTGACCTCCACGCTGCCTTCCAGCACCAGGTAGAGATGGCGCAACTCGTCGCCCTCGTTGCAGAAGCGATGACCACCGGGGACCTCCATCTCCTCGGCGGCCATAGCGAGGGCCGTCAACTGGTCGGGAGTGAACCCGGCGAAAAACGGATAACGACGCAGCAGCTCCGGGGATACCATACGATCCTCCTGTGGTTGTTGTCTACCCCCTGGGGAGTGTGGAGGTGTGGAGGTGTGGAGATGTGGAGATGTAGAGTCTTGGAAACTTTAAGCTTTACACCTCCACACCTCTACACCTCCACACCTCTACACTGCTACACCTCTCCACCTCCACGCGCCAGCACCTCGGCCAGCACCGCGTTCACCGCGGCGGGGATGGCGGCGGCGACCGGCGGAGTCGGTTGCTCGCCGAAGTCGAGGACGTCGGTGACGGTGATGGCGTAGATAACGATCTCTTCCGGCAACGGCAGCCCCATCTGCCGGCCCAGGTCCAGGGCCACTCCCAGGCTGGTGTCGTGGGGTGAGACGCTGCGCTCGGTGGGATTGAGGGCCTGCACGTCGCGCAGGCTCAGCCGGAGGAGGCTGCCGGGGGCCTGGTCGCTGCGGCAGAGGGCGTCGATCAGAATGGCGCGGTCGTAGCCGATCAGCATTTCCATCAGCGCGAGGCCGCCCAGGGAGGCGGTTTCGACCACGACCAGGTCCTCGGGGCGCGGAGCGAGGGCAGCGCGCACCTCTTCGGCCACGCGCACGCCCACGCTGTCATCGGTCAGGATGGGGTTGCCAAGACCAAGGACCAGGGTTCGCATGACGGATCTCTTTCCTCTGTGGAGATGTGGAGGTGAAAAGCTGTAGAGCTGTTTTTCTCCCTAACCTCCATACCTCACCCGACGCCCTGGCTGAGACGCTGTACCTCGGCGCCCCGGGCGTCGCGGATAACCACTTCGAGGGGCATCTGACCGGGCAGAGCGTGGGTCGCGCAGCCGAAGCAGGGGTCGTAGGCGCGGAAGCCCATCTCGATGCGGTTGAGCAGCCCCTCGGTGATCACCGTGCCTTTCTGGATCAGTCCCTGGGCGGCCTTCTTCACCGACATAGCAATAGGGGCATAGTTGTTGGTAGTGCCAACGATCAGGTTGACCCGGGTGAGAATGCCGCGCTCATCGGTCCAGTAGTGATGGGTCAGGGTGCCGCGGGGGGCCTCGACTGAGCCGACGCCCTCGGTGGGGGTGGCGGTGACGGGCGCGCGCACCTGGGGATCGGTGATCTGGGGGTCAGTGGCCAGTTCGAGCATGCGCTCGGCGGCGTAGAGCAACTCCACCAGACGCGCCCAGTGGGTCGCCAGGCGGTAGTGGACGGGCTGGTAGCGCCCGTTGGGTCCGCGCTTGCTGCCCAGGGTTTCGTAGAACTTCTCGTAGGCTTCCTGGGCCAGGGGCGTGGCCATGCCATCGGCAGCGTTGAGCCGCGAGAGGGGCGTGGCGCAGTAGACGCCACTGTCCTTGCCGTCCACCAGCCCCTTCCAGCCGATGGCCTTGAGGTAGGGGAACTTCAGGTAGGTCCAGCTCTCGCAGTGCTCGGCGATGTGGCTGGCGTACTCGCGGGGGTGGTACTTGACAAACTCGACTCCTTCGGGATCGACCACGCGGATCATGCCGTCGTAGAAATTGACGCGGTTGTTGGCGTCCACTGTGCCCATCGAGTAGGTGCGGTGGGTGAAGGTGTCGGAGAGGATCAGTTCGACATACTGAGGATTGCCGAGCACCAGGTCCTCGAACAGCTTGAGGCTGAAGAGGGCGAAGTCCACGTTCTGGCGTGCAGCCTCTTCGATGCCCTCGCGATCGGCGGGCGCGAGGGGCCGGCTCCAACCGCCGGGGAGGGCGGCGACGGGGTGCACGCCACGACCGCCGAGCAGTTTAATGACCTGGTGGTTGCGAATGCGGGCGTCAATCACCTGCTTGCCGATTTCAAGGCCCACCTTGCGCACCACGCCGAGGATGTTGCGCTCGGCGGGGGGCGCATCGGGGCCCATCACGAAGTCGGGGCCGGCCAGGGCGTAGAAGTGGGTGGTGTGGTCGGCCACGTAGAAGGCCGAGTAGAGCAGTTCGCGGAGCTTCTTCGCCGCCGGGGGCGGGTCCACCTTGAACAGGTCGTCGAGGGCCTTGGCGGAGGCCATGTGGTGGGCCTCGGGGCACACGCCGCAGATGCGGTCGGTGATGCGGGGCATCTCCTCGGCGGGGCGGCCCACGCAGAACTGCTCGAACCCGCGCAACTCGGGAACGATGAAGTAGGCGTTGGCCACATCGCCCTCATCGTTGAGGAAGATCTCGATCCGGCCGTGGCCCTCCAGGCGGGTGACGGGGTCGATCGCGATCCGTTTCATGGGCGCCTCCTTCAAGCGGAGTTATCGGCGACGCGGGCGCGCCGCAGCAACGAGTGGGCCAGACTGAAGCGGTAGAAGGTGCCGGCCGGGTCCACCAGGGTGTCCATGACCGCAGCGATCTCTTCAGCCTGTGCATGCTCATCGAGGTGCGCGCCGCCCGCGGCCACCACCGAGGCGACCGCGGCGAGCATGCGCGCGCCCTGATCCTGGCCGTCGAGGGGGCCATAGCAGCCCTCGCAGCGCATGCCGACCTGGGGGCAGAGGGCGCCGCAGCCGCTGCGGGTGGCCGGCCCCATGCACACCAGGCCCTGTTCGAGCAGGCAAATCCCCGGCTCAGGAACGATCTCGTAGGGGCGGTAGAAGCGCGTGATCTGCTTGACGTTCTTCGCCAGGGGGCACTCCTCGCAGAGGGCCACGTTCCCGGCGCCGATGATTGTTCCGCCGGGGGGCGGGAGGGGCATACCGGTGAGCACCGCGCGCAGCACCGCGGCGATCTGCCGCGCCTCGGGGGGGCAGCCGGGAATGATGTAATCCACCGGCACCACCTGGTCGAGCGTGCGCACCGTCTCGTAGAGCACGGGGATGCGGATCTCGCCTTCGGGCACCTGCGTGACCGGCCGGGGCGCCTGGGTACGGCTTTCGTCCGTGGTCAGGCTGTCGGTATAGACCGTGCGTATGGTGGCGGCATTGGTGGTCAGGTTGGCCAGGCCGGGGGCGCAGCCCTCGCAGGCGCAAGAGCCGAAGGCCACCAGGGTCTTCGACTTGCGGCGCAGCAGGTGGGCCAGTTCCTCGTTCTCTGAGTTGCGAATGGCTCCGTTGAACAGGCACAGGTCAATATAGCCATCAGGATAGCCTTCGACATCCTGGTACTTGAAGTCGGCCACGCAGGGCCAGAAGACCACGTCGAAGGCGGCATCCACGTCGAGGATCAACTCGCCGACGTTGAGCAGCGAGATCTCGCAGCCGCCGCACGAGGCGGCCCAGTACATTGCGAAGGTAGGCCTGGGCATGGATAATCTCCTGTCGTGCGCGCAACCCGGAAGGTCGCGTTACGGCGCGCAACCTTCCAGGTTGCGCTACATTGTCAATCCCCGCCGACCTCCACCTCACGGGCGTGGCGGGCGACGGGCTGCTCGCCGAGCACGCGCTGGCGCCAGCGGAGGGGGCCCAGGGCGCGCAGTTGTTCGGTCATACGGTCCACGGCCTCGGCGAGTTGCTTGCCCTCGGAGGCGGCGGCCCAGACCAGTTGCACGCGCTCGTCCTCCACGCCGAACTGGCGCAGCATGGCCTTGAGCAGGATGAAGCGCCGCAGGGCCTTGATATTGCCTTCCACGTAGTGGCACTCGCCGGGGTGGCAGCCGGCGATCAGCACGCCATCGGCGCCCTCGCGGAGGGCCTTGAGCACGAACTCCGGCTCAACGCGGGCGGTGCACATCACGCGGATGGGGCGCATCGTCGGCGCGTAGCGAATGCGCGCCGTGCCGGCAAGATCGGCGGCCCGGTAGGAGCACCAGTTGCAGAGAAAGCCGACGATGATGGGCTGAAACTCGTTCTCCACGGCAACCCTCCTCTACTGAGGCTCCAGCCAGAGCACCTCGGGCTGGCGCGCGTCCCACAGAATGCCCTCGATCTGCGCGAGCACCTGGTCACGGGTGAAGTGCGCCCCGCTGATCGCCGCGCTGGGACAGGCGGCCACGCAGGCGCCGCATCCCTGGCAGAGGGCAGTGATCACCTCGGAGACCTTGCGATCCTCATGGAAGGTAATCGCGTGGTAGGGGCAGAGGTTGTTGCAGATGCGGCAACCCGAGCAACTCGCGGCGTCAATACTGGCACGCACCGGCTCCATCTTCATCACGCGCTGGCCGATCATACCGGCCACCCGCGCCGCCGCCGCCGACCCCTGGGCCACCGACTCGGGAATGGCCTTGGGTCCCTGGCAGGCGCCGGCCACCAGGATGCCCTCGGTCATCGTCACCACCGGGTCGAGTTTGGCGTGGCGCTCGGTGAACCAACCATCGTAGTCGCACCCTAACCCGAAGAGGGCGGCGACCTGGCGGGCATCCTTGCGCGCCTCCATGCCGGCCATCAGAATGACCATATCCACGGGGATGCGCCGCTGCTTGCCGATCAGCGTATCCTCGACCTGGATGATCAACTGGCCCTCTTCGCCGGGGCCGCGGGCGGCATCGGTGACCTCGGCCACCCGCCCGCGAATGAAGTGCGCGCCCTCGGAGAGCACGCGGTGGTAAAACTCCTCGTAGTGCTTGCCGGAGGCGCGAATGTCAATGTAGAAGTTGAACACCTCGGCTTCGGGCACCCGCTCGTGGACCAGGTGGGCGAACTTGAGGGCGGCCATGCAGCAGGCCCGCGAGCAGTACTCGTGGTAGTTCTTGTCGCGCGAGCCGACGCAGTGAATGATGCCGACACGCTTCGGCACGGTCACCCCATCGCGCAGCACCACGCGGCCCGCGGTCGGCCCGGCGGCGTTGACCATGCGCTCGAACTCCATGCTGGTGAAGACATTGGCCAGGCGCCCATAGCCGTACTGGGGCACGCGGCGGGCATCGAACTGCTCGTAGCCAGTGGCCAGGATGATGTTGCCGACCTCCAGGTCAACGATCGTATCCTTTTGATTAAAGTCAATCGCATCGGTCGGGCAGACGATCTCGCAGGCCCGGCACTTGCCGCGCTGGAAGAACGTGCAGTTGGCGGTGTCAATCACCGGGTATTTGGGCACAGCCTGGGGGAAGTTGCGGTAGATCGCCTTGCGGTAGCCCAGGCCCACCTCGAAGTTCTGGTCAATGATCCGCACCGGACACTTCTCGACGCAGGTGCCGCAACCGGTGCATAGATCCTCCTTGATGTAGCGCGCCTTTTTCCGTACACGCACCGTGAAGTTGCCCACGTAGCCGTGGACGGCGACAACCTCGCTCCAGGTCATTAAGGTAATGTTGGGATGGTTGGCCACATCAACCATCTTGGGCGTGAGGATGCAGGCGGCGCAGTCGAGGGTAGGGAAGGTCTTGTCGAGCTTGGCCATGTGGCCGCCGATGGACGAATCGCGTTCGACCAGGTAGACGTGGTAGCCGGCGTTGGCCAGTTCAAGGGCCGCGGTGAGGCCGGCGACGCCGCCGCCGACGACCAGGGTGTTGGGATTGATGTCCACGTAGAGCGGTTCCAGCGGTTGCTGGCGAACCACCCGTTCAACGGCGCCCTTGACCTGGGCCTTGGCCTTCTGCGTGGCCGCCTCGCGGTCATTGGTGGCCCAGGAGCCCATCTCGCGGATGTTGGCCATCTCGAAGAGATAGGGGTTCAGGCCGGCGCGCTGGCATGCGCTGCGGAAGGTCTTCTCGTGCATATGGGGCGAGCAGGCGGCCACCACGACGCGGTTGAGGCCGAGTTGCTGAATATCTTGCTCGATCAACTCCTGCCCCAGGCTGGAACACATGAACTTATAGTCGCGGGCGACGACAACGCCGGGCTGCTGGCCAGCCCACTCGGCGACCTCTTCGACCGCCACGGTATTGGCGATGTTATGGCCGCAGTGGCAGACGTACACGCCAACGCGCTCGCCGTGCCCGGCATCCGGCGTCGCGTGGTGATCGCGCCGGGCGCGATCAGGAGTCTCGGCGCTCATGGACTATTCCTCCTCCGACATCTGCGGAAGCGGCAGGCTCTGGTCGCCGCGGCGCGGCTTCCGTTTAGGGGCAGCCTCGGCTGCGGCGGGCGCGGCGGCGCCGATCTTCGCCAGGGCCGGGCGGGCGTCAATAAACTCCTTGCCGATCCCCACCGCGGCGGGCGACAGGCCGAAGGCCAGCCCCATCAACTGGGTGAAGAAGAGAATGGGGATGCGGTACTCCGTGCCGAACAGGCCGTTCACGCTCTCCTGGAAGGCATCGAGGTTCAACTGGCACATCGGGCAGAGAGTGACGATCAAGTCGGCCTGGTAGTCGGCAGCATTCTTGAGCAGGCGGCGGATCAACTCCAGGGCCACGTCGCGGCTGATCTGGGTCATGTGCCCGCCGCAGCAGTGGGCCTTGAGCGGAAAATCCACCACCGTGGCCCCGAGGGCGCGCATAAGCCGGTCAAGGGAGGTGGGATACTCGGGGTCATCGAAACGCTCCCGGAAGCCGGGGCGCACCACCAGACAGCCGTAGTAGGGCGCTACGCGCAGCCCGTGCAGGGGCCGGCACACCCTGGCGGCCACCTTCTCGTAGCCCACGTCGTTGACCAGGACATCGAGCAGGTGGCGCACCCGCAGACTGCCAGGCGCGTAGCTCAACCCGCCAGCGGCCAGGGCCTGGTTGACATCGCTGGCCAGGGCCGGCGACTCGCTGAGGTAGTGGTCTACCTTGCTCAGATTCAGATAGCAGGCGCTGCAGGGGGCCACCAGCTGGCCCTTCGCGGCGCCGTTGGAACCTCCGGTCTGGCGGGCGGCCAGGGCCAGATTGCGGCTGACGAGAGCATAGGCCCGTAGCCGGTTGACAGCGATGAACTCGGTGGCCCCGCAGCAGTTCCAATCATCAACTTCGGCAAACTCAACCCCCAACTGCGCGGCCACCGCCATCAGCGATGTATGGTACGCGCCAGCATTGCGCTCCAACGAGCAGCCTGGATAGTAGCTGTAGCGCATAGGACCCCCCTGATGCGATTTTGGATTTGCGATTTTGGATTGCGGACCAGGCGTAGGACCTCTCCCAGATGGGCGGGGGTGTGGAGACAACGGGTTTGCCCACGCTCCTCCAGACAGGTGTGGGACAGGGGATGGGAGAGAGGCCGCGCCTCGCCGCGTCTCTCCAGGCGGTACGCCCGGCGCGCCTCTTGCTCACACTGCATGGGCGGCGTCAATCTCGCGGGCCTTGTCGAGAATAGCCTTCAACTGCTCGATCTGCCGGATGGGCCGGGGGCTGAGATCGAGGCGCCTGCGCTTGAGCAACCCCATGCCGAGGGGCGCCATTTTCAGCGCGTCGAGGGGGCGGTGGTTGAGATAGTAGCGCGTGATCAGCCCCAGCTCGAAGCTGCGCCCGTAGTTCTCCACATGATCCACGAAGGTCTGGGCGAACCCTGGCCCTTTAGGCGCGGTGGTCTGCGCGCTGTAGCCGGCCTTGATGGCCATGCGTTTCAGGGTGTACATTACATCGGTGATGCGGATCTCCTGGGGACAGCGTTCCATGCAGTAGTAGCACGACACGCAGTACCAGGGCGTATTGCTGCGGAGCACAGCATCACGCATCCCGGCGGCGATCATGGCGAAGAGCGTCCGCGGGGTGTGGTCCATATCCGGACCGGAGGGACAGGACCCGCCACACGTGCCGCATTGCAGACATGCCTCAAGACGGGGATCAACCGGACACTCGGCAACGACTTCGCGGAAAAAGTCAGAGGTGCGCGACGTGGATGTGGATGTCGCCATGAATGCCTCCTCGTTGAGTATTGCCCATTCGCCTTCGAAACGGCGTTCAAGGCAAACGAGGCCCTGCGCCTGTCCACCTCGACGGATGCCGGCCCACAATCAGGGCGTAACCGGCATCTGGACAGGCTTTGAGAGGCTAGCTGCACAACGCAGCGCGACGATGAGCTAATCGCAACGATTCAGCGGATGTAGCGCCGAAAAATGACTATATGGCAAGAATGGATATGGGTTGCAAGGAATATAGCACGTTCCGTTATGGGAACCAGGGATGGCTTGATAACTTAACGCGACGTTCTATTAACCATTGGGGGCGTGGGGCAATCTTGAGGGTTGCCCTGCCTGCCGCGCCCGGAACTCGGCCGCCTGGTACATGAAGGCTTCGAGGCGCGTGGTGAGGTTGGTGCCGCCCTGGGCGTCGAAGGCGATGTCGAGCCAGGGGAGCTGATCGAGGTCGAGACGGAGCCGTGGGGCGATGGCCGCAGTGATGATCCCCGGCATGCACGAGAAGGGCATGACGTTGATCACTCCGCACACGCCGTGCCGGGCCAGTTCCACCGTCTTGCCGATGGACAGCAGGCACTCGTTGCCCAGGTCGGTTGAGTAGTATGGCTCGACGTAGCGCATCAGCCGGGCGACGGGGGTCTCGTAGGGATGGTCGAGGAGATGGGCCACGGGGCGCGCCAGGCGGCGTTCAAGCATGCGCTGGTAGCGGTCAACCAGGGCCATACGGGCGCGGGCCAGGGGTTGCCCGCGCACCCGGCAGGTGTCATCGTAGCGCCAGTTGGCGTAGTAGAGCCACTCGATGATCGGCGCCAGGTCAACCTCGCCTCCCAGGGCCTCGACCCGGCGCACCAGGTCGAGGTTGCCGTAGCGGTTGTGGCGCAGGTAGATTTCGCCGACGATGCCAATCAGCGGGCGGCGCTGGCAGGTCTCCACCGGCAGTTCCTCGAAGGCGCGCGCGGCCCGTTCCATCACTGCCAATAGCGCCCGCCCGCCGCCGGCCTCGGTAGCGGCCACCACCTCCTGCAGGCAACGCTGGTAGATCGCGTCAGCGACGCCCGGCTCGCGTTCGTAGGGCCGGTAGCGGTGCAGCAACTTCTGCAACAGATCCACCGCCACCGCTCCCTCCCAGATCAGGCGCCGCAGCCGCAACGGGTTCTTGCCCAGGCCCTGGTAGGCGTCGTTGACCGTCGGGCCGGTGATCTCCACTTCGTGCAGGCCCAGGCGGTCGAGGATGTGCCGTAGCAGGGTGACGTACTGCCCGAAGCGGCAGGAGCCGCTGCTGGTGACCATAAACAGCACCGCCCGCTTCGGGTCGAAATCGGGCTGGCGGGTCAGGCGCACCAGGTCGCCGCTGATCAACACGCAGGGGGCGCACTCGCGCCCGCCGCACTGGGCCAGCCCGAGCGCCAGCGTTTCATCGGTGGACGGCGGCATCACCACCGCCGGCTGCCCTTCGGCGCGGAAGGCCGCGGCCAGGATGAGGGCATGGTCGCACATGAATGGGAGGTAGTAGGTCTTCTGCGGCGCGGATACGCTCATAGGCCCGATGCCTTTCATATAATGGGAGCTACACGGTCACCTCCCCGCCAGCGGCCAGGAAGCCTGGCAAAACGCCGCCATCGCCACCGCCGCGGGCGGAGACCAGGGGCATGCGGGGAAGCGCAGCCTCCCCGCATGCCCCGACAGCAGGTGTGGCACCCCTCCCAGCCTTCCCCCACGGGGGAGGAGCCGGACGCCCTCCCTCCACGAGGCAAGGCCCGAGCGGGGAAGTACTTGCTGGAAAGGTTTTGCTCATAGGCCCTGCCTCATGCGCAGACTGTCAAAAAAGGCCTCGCAGCGGGTGATAATGCCGGCGTCGGCAGTGTGCTCATCAATTTCTAGCTCCAGAAAGGGCTTGTCGCCCATGATGCGCTTGAAGTAGCCGAGGAGGAAGGAGTCGGGGCCGCAGCCGAAATTGGTAATCACAATCGCCTGGAGGCGCGGATCGTCGCGAATGATGCGTCCGGCGGCGAGGATCTCCTGCCCGCCGCGCCAGTACATGCGGGGAAACTCATCGGACAGATCTGCTCCGCGCACCGGCAGGTAATCGAGGGGGATAGGCACGACGCCGAGCTTGCGGAGCTTGTAGGGCAGGTCGAGGCACAGGCGCGGGTCATTGGTATTGTAAGGATGCCCGACCAGCACCGCCGCCGGGCGGCCGGGCGGCAGGGCGGCCAGGGCGGCCCGGCCCCGCTCCTCCAGCGCGGCATAGAACGCCTGCTGCGCCGCGTTGCCCGCCGCGTCCGCCGCCTCAATCGCCGCCAGCGAAACGCCGAGCTGCCGGGCCAGGCGCCGCAGGTCGTGGCGCTTGAAGGCCGGATCGTGGAAGCGTATGGCGCCGAGGATGGGCCGGGCCTCCCGGCCATGCAGCGACAGATGCGCGGCGACCATGTAGGCCGTGGCGGGGATGAAGGGGCAGTAGTTGCTCTCCTCCTGGCCCGGCTGGGGGTCTTCGCGACTGACGACCACCGGCACGAAGAGGCGATCCACATCTTTGTCGAGCAGATCGAGCGCATGGCCGAAGGCCAGCTTGACAGGGAAGCAGGTCTCGGCGGCCGCGTGCTCCAGGGCGCGGCGCACGAGGGCCGGGCTGGTCGGCGCGGAGAGCACCACGTCCATGCCCAGAAGGGCGAAGAAGGCCCGCCAGTAGGGGAACATATCGTAGACGATCAGGCTGCGGGGCAAGCCGATGCGCAGCCGCCCGGGCCGGCGTTCGGGCTCGCGGTAGTCGCCCAGCCACAGACGCTGCCGCTCGGCGAAGTGATCGGGCAGATCCGCCGCACGGGAGCGGGCGCGCCCGGCCTCTTCGAAGCGATCGCAGAGCGCGCCGTAGAAGATCGGCGGCTCGCTGGCGATGGTCACCCGGTTGACCTCGCAGAGGTTGGGGCAGGCCTGGCAGACGAAAGTGCTGGTCGCGTAGTGTCGGTCGGAGAGGTCGAAGCCCCGAAAGCGCGTCGGCGGGCCGGCGCCGTTCCCGTGGCGGGCGAGTTCCTCCCGCGCCAGCAGGGCCGCCCCGATCGCTCCGGTGACATCGTGGTGCGGCGGCACGGTGATGGTCCGCCCGGTGAGGGCCTCGAAGGCCGCCACTACCGCCTGATTGGCGGCCACTCCCCCCTGGAAGAAGATCCGCGTGCCCAGGGGCCGCCCGGCCACCACACGGTTGAGATAGTTCTGCGCCACGGCGTAGGCCAGCCCGCCCACCAGGTCAGCCTGTCCCGCCCCCTGTTGCTGATGGTGCACCAGGTCGGACTCCATGAACACGGTGCAACGCTCCCCCAGGGCGGCGGGATGCCCGGCGGCGAAGGCCAGCTCGCTGAACTCGCGGCGCACACTGATACGCAACCGGTCGGCCTGCTCCTCGAGGAACGAGCCGGTGCCGGCAGCGCAGGCGCTATTCATGGCGAAGTCCACCACCGCCCCGTGGGCCAGACGGATGTACTTGCTGTCCTGCCCGCCAATTTCAAAGATCGTATCCACCGTGGGGTCGAGGGCCATGGCGGCGCGGGCCTGGGCGGCGATCTCGTTGCGCACCACATCGGCGCCGACGAAATCGGCGGTCAGGTAGCGCCCTGAACCGGTCGTTCCCACGCCGCACACCTCGACCCGGTCGCCCACCTCGGCCCATAACTCGCGCAACCCACGCTGCACCGCTTCCAGCGGCCGCCCGGCGGTGAGCAGGTAGCGCCGGGCAATCACCCGGCCGCCGGCCTCAACCAGCGCCAGCTTGGTGCTGATCGAACCAACGTCAATCCCCAGGTACGCCGGCAGGCGAGCGTCAGGCGCGGCGCAACCCATGGGCACTGTCGCGGGCGCAGCGATGATCCGGCGCAGGGGTGGCATGCTGCGTCGCGGCGCCGGGGCCTGCAACACTGCTTCGAGACGTTCAAGCTCGGGCAGGCGCGCCGTCGAGCCGCGTTCGGCGTCATCGCGGGCGATCAGCGCCGCGCCCAGGGCCGCCATCACCTCGTGGCGTTCGGGAACGATCAGCTCGCCGGGGGCCAGCTCCAGCACCGTCTCGAAGGCCCGCACCACGGCCTGGTTGTAGGCCACTCCGCCCTGGAAGAGAATGGGCGGCGTAAAGGGCTTGCCCCGCGCCACCACGCTCTTGAAATTGCGCGCCAGGGCCAGACAGAGACCGGCCAGGATGTCGGGCAAGGGACGGCCCTGCTGTTGCAGGTGGATCATATCGGACTTGGCGAAGACCGTGCAGCGCCCGGCGATGCGGGCCGGATTGCGCGACTGCAGGGCCAGCCGCGCAAACTCGCCCTCGATGGCGATGCCCAGACGCTCGGCCTGCTGGTCGAGGAACGAGCCGGTTCCGGCGGCGCAGAGCGAGTTCATAGCGAAATCAACCAGGCGCATCTGGCCGGTCGTTGCGTCCCACTCGAGCACGAGGAACTTGCTGTCCTGCCCGCCGATCTCAATTACCGAGCGCGCCGCGGGGTACAGCGCGCCCACCGCGCGGGTCTGAGTGATCAACTCGTTGACGTGGCGGCAGCCGATCAGCCGGGCAATGGCCTCGCCACCCGAACCGGTCAGGCACACCCCGGCGACGGCCGCCAGGTTGTGCACGGCGGCCAGATCGTTCAGGCAGGCGATCAACGTGGCGCGAGGCTGTCCATTCGAGCGCCGATAGCGGTGGGTGAGGAACGCGCCGGTCTCGTCGAGCAACACGACCTTGACCGTCGTTGAGCCGACATCGATCCCGATGAAACGTTCAGCCATAGACGGTCCTTTGATGACTGGAACACCAACGGGGTTACCGGTCATTTGCAGACGCGGCCCTGGCAGGCGTGATGTAGTAGAGCAACCCTCCGGGTTGCTCTACCAGGACCGAATCCTCCGAATGGCAACACCGCCGCGAAACTTTCCTCAGCAACTGTTCATATAAGTCAATTTCAGTAAATGAACAACCGGCGCAGAATTGAGAAGCGCGAACCTCAGAGGAAGGAGGGACAATCGTGATGCCATCCCCCTCGGCGAGCAGCGCGTGGTCATTCTGGGGGCTGGATCAGCGGCTATCGGCATCGCCGACCAGATCGTGGCGGCCATGGTCCACGCGGGCCGCAGCCTGGCCGAGGCGCGGGCGGCGATCTGGCCGGTTGACAGCCGCGGCCTGGTGCATAGCGGGCGAACCGATCTGGAACGCCAAGCAGGTCTACACCCACCCCGTGGAGCAGGTGGGCGCCTGGGGCCACGCCGACCTGGCGCGCATCCCCTTGCTCGAAGTAGTGCAGCAGGTGCGTCCGACGGCGCTGCTGGGCACGGCGGCGCAACCCGGAGCGTTCAATGAGGCCGTCGTGCGGGCCATGGCCGCCCATCCCCCGCGACCGGTGATCTTTCCCCTCTCGAACCCTACCAGCAAAAGCGAGGCCCGCCCCGCCGATCTGCTGGCCTGGACCGACGGGCGCGCGCTGGCGGCCACGGGCAGCCCGTTCGCGCCGGTCACCATCAATGGGCGGAGCGTACCGGTCGGGCAGTGCACCAACGCCTTTCCCGGCGTGGGACAGGGGATGCCGGCCAGCGAGGCGCGTCGCGTGACCGATGGCATGTTCATCGCCGCGGCGCGGGTTCTCAGCGAGGGCGCGCCCATCCGCCGCGATCCAGGTCTGGCGCTCTACCCCGTGCTGGAGGACGTGCGCAAGGCATCCCGCAACGTGGCCCACGCCGTCGCCCGGGCAGCCATGGCCGAGGGCAAGGCGCCCGTTATTGCCGATGATGAACTGACGCGGCGGATTGAATCAGCCATGTGGCAACCGGTGTATCGCCCCTACCGGCGAGTGGCCGCGGCGCCGGGAGAAGCACGGGATGAACAGGGCCCCTGGGAGGGAAAGGGGTTGCCTCCCTCCTGACAGCCTGGAGCGCGGGGAACCAGCCTGACCCGGGCAGGCCGGTAGCGGTTCCTTGTCGGTTTTCACACAGTTGGGTATAATATTTATATCCCACAGGAACGGTTTCCACAAGAACGGTTGCCAGGAGAACCCTGTGGGCGCAACCCATAGGGTTGCGCCGGTGGAGGTTGACCCCGACCAGGTGGACGCCTGGGAGGAGAACCCTGCGGGAGCAACCCATAGGGTTGCGCCCACGCGCCGCCCTGGCAGAGGCTTGGAGCAAGTGGAATTAGCCCTTTTGTGACCTCGTGACCGTCAACAGAAAGGAAGCAGTCAATGAAGACGACAGCAGCAGTGCTCTGGGATGTCGGCAAGCCGTGGGCCATCGAAGAGGTTGAACTCGACGAACCACGGGACGGCGAGGTGTTGATCCGCTTCGTCGCGGCGGGATTGTGCCATTCCGACGAGCATTTGCGGCACGGCGACCTGGTGCCGCGCTTTCCAATCGTTGGCGGTCACGAAGGCGCAGGGATCATCGAAGCCGTCGGTCCCGGCGTCACCCGCGTCAAGCCGGGCGACCACGTGGTCTGCTCATTCATTCCCTCCTGCGGTCACTGCCGCTGGTGCTCGACCGGCCAGCAGAACCTCTGTGACATGGGCGCTACCATCCTCGAAGGCTCGATGCCCGATGGCACGTTCCGCTTTCACGCCAGGGGCCAGGACCTCGGAGCGATGTGTATGCTCGGCACCTTCGCGCGCTACTCGGTCATTCCACAAAACTCGTGCGTGGTCATTGACCCGGATATTCCTCTCGAAGTCGCCGTCCTGGTCGGCTGCGGCGTGCCCACCGGCTGGGGTTCGGCAGTGTACGCCGCGCGGGTCGCTCCTGGCGATACAGTGGTGATCTACGGCATCGGCGGTATTGGCATCAATGCGGTGCAGGGAGCCGCTCACGCCGGCGCCCGGCACGTCATCGCGGTGGACCCGCTGGCCAATAAGCGCGAGAAAGCCGAGGAACTGGGCGCCACCCACAGCGTCGCCACGGCGGAAGAGGCGCGCGAGATCGCCATGCGGCTTACCCGCGGCGTCGGGGCCGACAAGGCAATTGTTACGGTAGACATCGTCAATGAAGAGGTGGTGCAGGCCGCGTTTGATGTCATCCGCAAGGGCGGCACGATGGTGCTCACCGGTCTGGCCGATCCGGCGAAGAAGACTGTGCACCTCTCCGGCGCGGTGATGACCCTCTATCAGAAAGAAGTCAGGGGCACGCTCTTCGGCCATTCCAATCCGATGTACGATATCCGCAAGCTGCTCGATCTCTATCGCGATGGCCAGCTCAAGCTCGATGAACTGGTGACACGGCGCTATCGCCTGGAGGAGATCAATCAGGGCTACGAGGACCTGCTCGCCGGCAAGAATGTGCGTGGCGTGATTATCCACGAGCACTGACACCGTCCGTGGGAGGGCGAGGCCCTCCCACGCCCAAGGGCCGCCTGATGCAGTTCCCTACCGAACATCTCTTTGAACGCCTTGAACAGAACATCGTCGGGCTGCGCCGTGAGGCCGAAATACTGGCCGTGGCCCTCGCCACCGGGCGCCACATCGTCCTTGAAGGGCCGCCGGGTACGGGCAAATCGTCCCTGCTGCGAACATTGGCCGCCGCAGCAGGGTTGCAGGTGGTCTTTGTCGAGGGCAACGCCGAACTGACCCCCGCCCGCCTGCTGGGGTCATTTGATCCCGCCATGGTCCTGCAGCAGGGCTACCAGCCGGAGTGCTTCACGCCGGGACCGCTCATGGCGGCGCTGCGGGAAGGGGCGCTGCTCTACATCGAGGAGTTTAATCGCGTCCCCGAAGAGACCCTCAACGTCCTGATCACGGTGCTGGCCGAGGGCGAGATCCACGTGCCTCGTCTCGGGCAGATCCGCGCCGGGGCGGGCTTCCGGCTGATTGCCGCCATGAACCCCTTCGACGCGGTAGGTACGGCTCGCGTGAGCCAGGCCATCGCCGACCGGATGTGCCGGGTGGCCATCGGGTATCAGGATGACGCAGCCGAGCGCCAGATTGTACGCCGGGCCACCGGCGGCGACGAGGCGCTGGTGGCAATGGCGGTCGCGCTCACCCGTATGACTCGCGCGCACCCCGACATTCGCCTCGGTTCCTCGGTGCGCGGGGCCATTGATCTGGTGCTGGTGGCGCAGGGATTGAGCCGTCTGCGCGGCGAGCCGGCGCCGGGGCGCGCCACGCTGCTCGACGCCGCCCTGGCAGCCCTCTCTGGTCGCATCAAGCTCGACGAAGGCTGCGAACGCACGCCCGAGGCCATCCTGGCCGACATGCTCGACCGGCTTCTGGCCGCCCAACAGGGCGAACCCACACCTCAGGCTCCGCCATCCGCGCAGCACGGAACCGGCCACGGGCCGGCGCCGCCAGCGGCTGGCGACCGGGGCCGAATGTTAACCGGCGCCGAGACGCGCGCCGCGGTGCGAGCCGCCGCGCGCCGCACCTTGAGCCGCTACGACCTGTCCACGACGCACCCGCACTTTCACATGGTTTCGCCCGCGGTGGGTGAGCTGGACGAACGGCATCTTGTCGGTTTATGTCAGACCGATCCCGACGCGGCCCTCAGCCTGCTCTGTGACCTGGCCGCCGCCACCGACCCGGCGCTGCGCACCAGGGCGCGCCGCCTGGCCGCGCGGATCTTCCTGCGCCTGGGGAAAGCCGGGTGGCGCTGGCGGCAGGGCTACCGGCGTCTGGTCGTGGAAACCGGTCGCGCCGAGGGTGAGCTTGATCTGGAGCGCACCCTCGAGCGCGCGCCGGGGCGAACGGTCACGCGCGACGAGGTGGTTACTCGCCGCTGGCGCGCCGGGGCGCGAGCAATCGCCCTGCTGGTTGACTACAGCGGCTCGATGCGCGGGCAAGCTCTGGCAACCGCGGCGATGGCCGCGGCAGCCACGCTCCTGGCGATTGATGCCCAGACGGATTGCAGCATTATCGCCTTTGCCCGTGACGCGCTGGTGCTGCGAGAACAGGGCCGCTACCGCTCGCCCGAGGCGGTGATTGACGATCTGCTGTCCCTGCGCGGCAAAGGCGTCACCAATCTGGCCGCGGTGCTGCGCGCCGCCGCAGCGCAACTGGCTCGCGCGCCCCGGGCCGAAAAGGTCGCGGTGTTGCTCAGCGATTGTCTGGCTACCGCTGGCGATGATCCCCTCACGGCCCTCACCGGCATTGAGCGCCTGCACGTGCTTGGCCCCAGCGCCGATCCCGAAGCGATCGCCGCTGGCCGCCGTCTGGCCGCGACGCGGCAGGGACATTACGTGCAGGTGCACACCGCCGCGGTGATCCCCCGCGCCCTTGCCACCCTCTTTTTTGCCTAACCAGTCTGTGGAGGTTTAGAGGTGTAGAGATGTGGAGGTGAATGCCAGATGGTTGAACCGGCCCCACACCTCCACACCTCCACATCTCCACAGACTGGCGCGATGCGGCTGTGACGCTATCTTCGGATCCGCGCGTCATGGTACTATAGACCGGGTTCACGCAGCAGCGGCAGCCGCCGTAACCGGCTTAGCTCAGAGGATCCTCGTGGCAACAAACACTGCCCGGCCGGCGGCGGTTGAGCCGGTAGCTGAACTTCGCGGCCTTTCGAAGGCCGAGGCCCGTGAGCGCCACGCGCGGGGGTCGGGTAACCGTCCGATTGGAAGGGTATAGGGAAACGGGCTTTCCCCCACATCCCTGCCTGGAGAGAGGGGCATGGGGACACCCGGTTTCCCCGCGCCTGTGCTCGTGGGAGGGGCCGGGAGGGCAAAGCCCTCCCAGGACACCCCTCGAAGAACCCCTGGAGGGTCCCCCTGCCCGGTGGGAGGATGTGCGAGGTCTCGATGCTGCAGATTACCGCCCGGACATGGTTCGCGTTGTTTGGTCTCGGGGT
Source organism: Chloroflexaceae bacterium (assembly GCA_025057155.1). NCBI lineage: Bacteria > Bacillati > Chloroflexota > Chloroflexia > Chloroflexales > Chloroflexaceae > Chloroflexaceae bacterium. Next base: position 82,405 of record JANWYD010000005.1, on the reverse strand, counting down.
GGCGCTCATTCTGGTGGGACCGTTGCTGCCGCTGATCCGTTCGGTGGCCCTGCTGCTATTCCTGGCGGCCCTGTTGAGCATGCTCCTCTACCCGCTGGTGACGCGCCTGGGGCGACGGGGCGTGCCCGGCGGCCTCACCGTCGCCGGGGCGCTGACCCTGATTGTAGTACTCTTTCTGTATCTGGGGTTGCAAATGATGCCGCTCTTTGCCACGGCGCTCGATGGGCTCTCGCGGCTCCTGGTGGCGATCGCGCTGCGGCTCGAAGCCGGCGTGGTGCAACTGCCCCTGACGACCATCCTCAACACCGTGAGCGGGCTTATGGGGGGCGTGTCCAGCGCCCTGATCGGCGCCGCGGCCCAGGTGGGGGCGCTGTTCTGGACCCTGTTCGTGCTTGTGGTGCTGGTGTTCACCCTCGTCACCAGCAGCGGGACGCGCCTCTGGTTGCTGCACTTCTTCGTGCCGGCGGCCTACCGGCCCCGAGTGGTCAGCCTGCTCGGCGCAGTAAGCGAAGGGCTGTCGCGCTGGTTCATGGCCCAACTGGCGATTTCCGGCTACTACATCATCGGGTACGGCATTGCCGGCCTGGTGGTAGGCATCCCCTTCGCCATCCCGATTGCCGTCATTTCCGGCCTGCTGGAGTTCATCCCCTACCTGGGAGGACTGGTGGGCCTGGGACTGGCCGTGCTGGCCGCCTCGACGGTGAGCCAGTCGGCGGTTGTCTGGATCGTCATCGCCGAGGCCATAATCGGGATGATCGCGGTGTATGTGGTGGTGCCCTTTTTTTTCGCCCGGGCGATCAAGGTGCCGCCGGGCGCGGTGCTGTTCGGGCTCTATGTTGGCGGGCTGATCGGCGGCTTCTTCGCCGCGCTGCTCACGGTTCCGGTGGTAACAATTATCACCATTCTTATTCGTGAGTTGCGCCCGGTGAACATTCCGGCTGAGGGATCATCTCCGGACTCCTGAGGTGAGACGGGCGTCGGGGCAACCTGGTTTCTCCAACAGGGACACCTTCAAGGTTGTTCCCACCAGCTTGCGAAGGTTGCCCCTGCCGGCTTGCTCCTGAAGGCGGAAGCCTGGGGAAACCCGGTTTCCTCACACCCCTTCAATGATAATCACGTGGAAAGGCGCCCCTATGATTGAAGCCCATCACGACCCGCGGCTGCTGGTCCAGGTGCTGCACCGGCGCCCGTTGCGTTACACCGCCGGCGCCGATCCATCCCTCGACCGCCCGGCCCACGTGCGCGCGGCGTCGAGCCTGGTCCGCGTCGGGGATTATATGCTGGCCATTCAGGACGACGCGCATTTTGTGGCCCTGATTGACCTCGATTCCTGGGAGGTGCGCGCGATAACTCTGCCGCCGGGCCCCGACGGGAAGCGGCAGTTCGACGACCTGCGCGGCGCCAAGGCCATGAAGCTGGATCTGGAGGCCTGCGTGGTGGTGCCGGAGGCCGCCGGCCCGACGCTGATCGCCTTCGGCTCCGGCTCAACGCCGCAGCGCGAGCGCGTCCTGGTGATGCGCAACATCACGGCGCCGGCGCCGGACATTCGCCTGGTGGAAGCCACGGCCCTGTATGCGGCGCTCCGCACGCCAGCCTTTGCCGGCAGCGAATTGAACCTGGAAGGCGCAGTGCTGCTGCCCGCGGGCGAGACGCTGCGGCTTTTCCAGCGCGGCAACGGCGCGCCCCGCGGAGCGTTGCAACCGGTTGACGCCACCTGCGACATCGCCTGGCCGGCCCTGGCCGCCTACCTGACCGATCCCGCAACCGCCCCGCCTCCCCCCCTCCAGGCCATCACCCGCTACCACCTCGGCCTGCTCGACGGCGCGCGCCTGACCTTTACCGACGCCACCCTCTGCCCTGCCGGCATCCTCTACTGCGCCGCCGCCGAACGCTCGCCCAACGCCGTGGACGACGGCGAGGTCGTCGGCTCGGCCCTCGGCCTGCTGCCGCCCGCGGGCGCGCCACGCTATGCGCCCATCGTTGACCTCGACGGCGAGCTGCTGCCCCTCAAGATCGAGGGCCTGCTGCTCGACCAGCGCGACCCCGCCCTGGTCTTCCTGGTCGCCGACGCCGATGATCCTCTGGTTCCCAGCGAGTTGCTGACGGCGCGCCTCATCGGTCCGTGGTTCGACCCGGGTTGATCGGCACGCTATGTACAGCAATCCAAAATCCCAAATCCAAAATCCAAAATCCAAAATCGCATCACATCTGCCGCAGCACCAGCACGCGCCTGGTCCCATCGTTCCACTCCTGCACCACGTAGCCCTTGCCGCCCGCCGCTCCCGGCACGGCCGCCAGGGTCGGGAGAATTGCCGGGAGGTGATTGGTTTCCACGAAGCGATAGGGACCAAGACTGATGACGTGGTTGAAGCGTCCAGGTTGCCGTTTGACCACCAGCAGCCGCCGGGCCTCGTCGGGAGGGAAGGGCCGGGCGGCCAGAATGTAGACATACGGCTCGGCGATGCTGTCGGCGCTGACCCAGACTTCGGCGTAGCCGGGGGCCAGTTCCACCGTGCGGCGCACCGCCTCGGCGAGGCCGTCGTGGTTCAGGCCGGCCTGGAGCGGCGGATACGTCTGGGTGTAGAAGCGCCACCATCCAGCGCCCTGCCATAGGAGCGCCATCGCCAGCGCCAGCGCGCTCAGCCAGCGCGCCCACCACCATCCGGCCGCTCCCGGCCGCGGACGGCCCCGCGGCAGGAGCAGGGCCGCGCCCCATCCCACCAGCAGGGCGTAGAGTGGCGCCAGCGGCGCGGCGCGGAAAGCATGGGGGCTGGGTGTGGTCAGGCTCGCCGGCAGCGCCGCGATCAGCACCGCTCCGAGGATGAACAACGCCCGGAACCGCCCGGTCAGAGCATACTTCCACCGGGGGCGAACCAGGCTGCTGATCGCTCCCGCCAGGCCCAGCAACAGCAGTGGCAGGCTGGCCCAGAACTCCACTCCGAAGCCTGGCAAACTCGATGTTGAACTGCCATCGCCGCGCCGGTAGTAGAAGTCAGGTTGAAAGTAGACCGCGTAGCCCGCCCACCAGGCGCGGAACCAGGCCTCCCATGAGTCGGCCCGCAGGGCCGCCTGGTTCAGGCGCGTGGAACTGGCAGGGACGAACAACGTCACGTAGACGAAGGGCGCCCACAGGAGCGCCAGCAGCAACCCGGCCAGGACCAGGGGATGGTGAACCACGGCGCCGGGCCATGCCTTGCCTTCAGGAAACGTTTGAGCTGGAGCGTGGCTGCCGGCTGCCTCCAGGCGGCCCTTCAGCAGAGCCAGCGCCACTGCCAGCGCCGTCAGCAGGGGCACAGCGAGCTTGAGCGTGGGATAGGCGTACAGCGCCACTCCGGCCGCCAGGGCCAGGCCCAGGGCCGCGCGCCGGTCGCCGCGTTCGATGAAGCGCACCCCGGCCAGCAGGCAGAGGGTCCAGACGGTCGGCACGAGGGACGGCGGCATAGCCACCCGGCTGATGAAGACCTGCCAGGGCGAGAGAGCCATCATCAATCCCGTTGCGAACGCTCCGAGCGGCCCCAGGCCCAGCGCGCGAGCCAGGGCGTAGCCGAGGGGCGCGGCCAGTGCGCCCGCCACTGCCGTAACCATGCGGCCCACCATGCGTTCAGGTCCGAAGAGGGCCACGAAGGGCAACTCCAGGTAGGTCAGCAGCGGCGAGATCCAGTCGCCCAGGGCCTCGAAGGCTCCCAGAGGCAGCAGGTGGCCCAGATGGTCGCGCCCGGTGCGTGAAAGGTGCCAGGCGTCCACCAGGCTGATCACCTCGTCAACCCGCCAGCCCGGCGGCGTGCTCTGGAGCTGGAAGACGCGCAACCCTAACGCCAGACCAAAGAGCGCCAACGGCGCCGCCAATCCGCGCCGGACGCTCCAGGCAAAGGCCGCCGCGACAGCCAGGTAGACTGGCAGGAGTGCAAGGCTGCGGGCAAGCGCGTCCACGGGCCAGCCGCCAGGCCTCACGCTCAGACTGAAGAGCGTGAAGCCCACCCAGCGGGGATCCCTGGCCGGTGGACGATCAACGGTAGAGGTGATGGTCAGGCTGGCAACCCCTGGCGGCAGGCGGAGATAATAGTTGCGGGGGCCCTCTGGCGCAGCGAAACGCGTCAGCACGCCCCGGTCATCGTGCAACGAGAGATACGGTGTGGAACGGCCCTCCCAGCGCGTGGCGGCGAGCCGCAGGCGCACCGCCGTCGGCCCGCTGTGCCGGGTGATGGGGATGACCACGCGGTCACCGCTCCACCGATAGACAAGACCGCCGGACTGCTCCGGCGCATAGAGGCCGCTGGTTGTTTCCAGGCTGGCCGCCGGACGGGTGAGCAGCCAGGCAGCGGTGGCCATCCAGAGGCACAGGGCGACAACCAGGGCACGGCTCATATCCATTCCTGTCGGCGCCCCGCACAACTACATTCCCGCCACATCAAGGGCGTGGCGCAGCAGATCCTCGCGCCGCACGATGTTGAGGGCCGCCTCGTGTGTCGCCGCGAGCACCACGGGCGGCGCGACGCCGGCCTCCAGAGCTTCTCGCCAGCGGCTCGCACAGAGACACCAGCGGTCGCCCGGGCGCAGGCCGGGAAACCCGTACTCGGGCCGCGGGGTGATCAGATCATTGCCCCGTGAACGGCTGAAGGCCAGAAACTCCGCCGTAACCTGGGCGCAGACCACGTGGACGCCCGCATCGTCGGGACCGGTGTCGCAGCAGCCGGTACGGTAGAAGCCGGTCAGCGGATCGGTACTGCAGACGGCCAGCGGTCCGCCGAGGACATTGCGGGCCACCGGCGCGGGAGAGCGGCCATTCGTGCTAACATTTCCGTTGATGCTCATGGTCTCCTCTCTTTGTGCTTCTACTCGCGGGTGGAGGCATAGCCGTAATAGTATCACAGGCCGGCATGCCTGGCGCTACGCGGCTGCGCTGTCCCGGACTCTCCGGTGGACAGAGGCGCAGGGCAACCTGATCGCCCCAGATCCTGGCAGGGGTATGGAGAAACCAGGTTTCTCCACGTTCATTCTCGGTCCGATTTGACGCCGGTTGAAGAGATACGAGATTAGAACGCTGCGTAACGAGACTTCAATCCCTACCCCCTGCCCAATCGTCGTTGCAGGATGTATAATCCAGAACAGTGCACGACGTTCCGAAGTAAAGGAACTTCACTATGGCGCTCAAATATCGCAAACCCGGTCAGACCATCCCGACCCGCTCAGTGCCCCTCACCCCGCCCGGTACGGGGGCCGCGGGAAAGTGGATCGGCTACCTGGCCATGCTAATCGGCATCGTGCTGACCGTTGTCGCCTGGTTCGCGCCCAATCCTGTCCTGCAGATCGCCGTCGTAGTCGTACTGGCGGCGCTGCTGGTCGGCGTGGTGGTGACGAGCGTCCGGGCGCTCCGGACAACCGCCGGTTCATCCGAGCTCCCAATCCAGGTGTGGCTCCTGCTGGCAGCCGCGCTCGTCGTCGCAGCATCCCTGGGGGTTGCCGTCGCCCTCTGGCTGAACTAAGCCACTGCGGTTCCCTACGTCCCTGCCCGAAGGAGAGTCTGGAAGGCAGGCGTTTTCCAGGTATATACCTTTTTGACACGCCGTGAAAACTCCAACGCTACGACTGGTCATCATCGGCGGCGGTCCGGCCGGGGTGGAAGCCGCGCGCACGGCGGCGCCCCATGCTTCGGTCACTCTGGTGAGCACCGAGGCCCCGGGGCTGTGGCGACCGCTGGCGGGCCGGGTCTGGCTGGCCGCCGCGGCGGCAGGCGAACGGGCCATCAGCGCCATCAAGGAGCGCGTTGCGCGCACGGTTGCCGCCTGGCAGGAACACTGCACCAACCTGCTCACGGGATTGGAGGTGCAGATGCTCGCCGGGCGCGCCCGCCTCGTTGGTCCGGGACAGGTAGTGGTCGAACCGCCCGATGGCGCGCCCGAACAGCGCCTGGAGGCCGATGCAGTGATCATCGCCACCGGCGCCCAGACGGTTTTCCCTCCCGGCCTCGAACCAAACCATGTGCGCATCCTGGCTGATACTGAACTGGACGTGCTGGAGGAGACGCCCCGCCGGGCGCTGGTGATCGGCGATGGAACCAGCGGCTTCGAACTGTGCCACATCCTGAACTTGCTCGGCACGGAGGTGACCTGGCTCGTGCCCGAGGAAACGCCCCGCACCCGCCTGGCCCCCGAAGTGGACGGCTACCTCACGCGCCTGCTGGAGCGCCGGGGGGTGGTGGTGGCGCCCGAGGCTGGTGTGCAACAACTCGTCGCCGGTGAGCGTGAGGTGATGGCCATTACCGGGGACGGTGAACGTCACCTGGCCGACGTCGCCATGGTGGTGAGCCGCTACCGCAGCAATCCTGAGTCGGCAGGGCTGCCCGCGGACCAGGCGACCGTGGATGTGTATGGACAGACAAAATGGCGCGGGGTCTACCTGGTTGGCGATGCGTTAGAGCCATGCGCGGCAAGCGTGGCCATGGCCCAGGGCCGGGCGGCGGCCCAGCACGCGGTGCGCCGCTCTTCTGGCCCGGCGGATACGCGCCATATTGTGTTGACATTCATGGAACGGCCCCAGGTGGCGAAACTCGGTCGCCTCACCACCGAAGGCGCTCACGGCAGTGTGACTGCGGCGCTCACCGAAGGTCTGGCCGCCCATATCCACGAAACGCCCGAAGGCTTCCTCACCCTGGCCTGGGACCAGGCCGGGCGGATCGCCGGCGCGCTCGCCGTCGCCCCGACCGCGGCAGATATGCTTGCTCCGGTCGCCCTGGCCATGCGCATGGGTATGCGTCTGGAGGACCTGGCCTCCAGCTACGGCCCGCACCCCTCCCTCAGCGAACTGGCCGCCCTGGCCGCCCGTAAGATGGACCGGTGAGCACGTGCGGAGTCCTGGGGAACGTCGGTTTCGTATCTTCCCCAGCCGAGGCCAGGGCCGCCGGCCCCATCCGGCGGCAGGGGCGCGGGGAAACCCGGTTGCCCGATGTTGCTCATTCCAGGGGCGCAACCCGGAAGGTTGCACTGCGAGGCAGCGGCGTATCATCGGCCAGGGCCTGGTCGTCCCGATCAGTGTCGCTGATCAGGTCAACCGGCGTCCTGGCGAAGCGCAGGGCGGCAGCGCGGGCGCGCCCGTCGCCCTCCACGGTCAGCGACCAGTTCGCGTGGTCAATCAGCAACGCCAGTTCCAGGCTGCGCCCGAGGGTCAGCCCCAGGCGCCGGGCGCCTCGCTCCAGCCGCGGGCGCTCGCCTACCGCACCGGCGTGCCAGCGCCGGGCATGGTCGAGCGCCGCCCGCGCCTGGCGACCGGCCAGACGCAACTCCTCGTCGGCGGCGCCTGCAGTGAGCCGTTCGACCAGCCCGCACAGGGCCTCCCAGGCCCCCGGCTGGGCCAGGGCGCGGAGCGTATCCAGCGCCAGCACGTTAGTGGTGCCCTCCCAGATCGGCAGCACGTGGGCATCGCGCAAGAGGATGGGCAACCCGGTGTCCTCAACGTAACCCGCGCCGCCGAAGGCTTCAATGACCTCGCTGAGCACCTCCACCGCCTGGCGCCCCGTCGTCAGCTTGGCCACCGAGGTGAGCGCGCGCAGCAGGTGGGCCTGCGTGGCGTCAACCTGACCGGCCTCCTCGGACCCGAGGAGCGCCGCCACCAGAAAGCTCAGGTGGAAGGCGCCCTCAAACTCGGCCTGTAGCCCGGCCAGAGTCTCGACATGGAGCGGCTGCCGGTTCAACGGCGCGTCGAAGGCCACCCGGCGACGGGCGTAGTCGCGCGCCAGGGCCAAACCCCGGCGCATGAAGGCGGCGGCCATCACACTGTTCCAGGTGCGAGTCACTTGCAACATCGGCACAATCGCGCGCACTCCCTCCCCGGGCGCGCCGACCATCCGCGCTGGCGCCCCTTCCAGGCTTAGTTCCGCGGTGGGAACCTTGCGCGTGCCCAGCTTGTCCTTAAGCCGGTTCACCCGGATGCCCTGCAATCGCCCGTCGGCGTCGCGCAGTTCTAGGTAGAACAGGGCCAGGCCCCGACTGCCCGCCGGGGCGCCCTCGGGCCGGGCCAGCGCCAGCGTCATCTGGCCGGTTGTGGCCGAGGTGAACCACTTGCGTCCATACAGCCGCCAGAGACCATCGGAATCGGGCCGGGCGACGGTCTCGGTGCGGCTCACGTCGGAGCCGCCGGGAAGCTCGGTCATCCACTGGCCGCTGGTCCAGCAGCGGTCGGGGTCGCGGCTGGTGAGACGGGGCAGCGCCCGTTCGATGAGAGCCTGGTCGCCGGCGCGGAGCAGGGTGCGCGCGGCTCCGTCGCTCATTGCCAGGGGACAGGTGTACACATCAGTGGAGGGGTGGAAGAGGTACGCCAGGGCGAACTGCACCAGGCGCGAGGCGGCCCCGTAGGGCTGCTCGTAGGGCAGGGCCACCAGACCGTACTCGGCGGCGAGGCGGGCGGCGCGCTGCCAGAGCGGCGAAAGCGTGATCTGGTCAATCCGTTCGCCCCATGCGTCCCACTGGGTGAGCAGCGGCTCGTTGCGCCGGTCGGCGAGCTGGAGACGGTACAACTCGCCGCCGGCCAGTTCGCCCATCCGCTCCAGGGCCGGTGTCGCCTCAGCGAGCGCGTCTGGCGGCAGCGCGCGCTGCAAGAATGAGCGCAACACGCGGTCATCGGCATACTGGTTGCCCAGCGCGGGAGCCGGCTGCTGAAAGAGGTCTGGCATCATCGGCGTCACCATTGACAATCAAGAGCATCGGGTCCGTTACTTATCCGGCAGGGTATTGTACTCCATCTGCCACGAGCATGCCCTGAGCTGAGGCAACACCTCCGGAGCTTGCCCTGAAGGCGCCGCCTCAGCCCTGGCAGCACGCCTTGAGCGGCGGCAGCGGATCTGGTACGATAGCCGGCACAAAGACGCTCGACACCCTTCCACGGGCAGGGGCACAGGGAAATCTGGTTTCCATGGTGTGGGCAACCTTCATGTAACTATAAACGTATTCGCCCTGTGGCCCGGCGGCTGAAGCCGCGGGCTATACCGGATTTATTTCTCAACGATCATCAGGGTTGCCCACACCGGGTTTTCCTGACGGGCAGGGGGGCGAAAACCAGGTTTCCCCGCTGTTCACACAGGGAGTGCCATGGACGAGAGAGGACAGGCAACGCTCGAACAACTGAAGCTCCTGGCCGACGAGACGCGCTGGCGCCTGTTGCTGCTGCTGCGGTGCAGCGACTACCAGGTGGGCGAACTGGTGGAGCGAACCGGCCTGGCTCAGAACCTGATCTCCTACCATCTCAACGTGCTGCGCCAGGCCGGTCTGGTGCGCGTGCACCGCAGCGATGCCGACGCGCGGGCAAATTACTACAGCGCACACCTGCCGGGCCTGATCGCCCTGCACCATGGCCTCGCCGCCGGCCTGGCCCTGCCCACTGCCGCGCCCATTCCGGAGCGTATGCCGCCGGTCGTGTTTCTCTGCCGGGCCAACAGCGCCCGCTCGCAGATGGCCGAGGGCTGGCTGCGCGCCCTCAGCGGCGCGCGCATCACGGTGCGTAGCGCCGGCACCCATCCGGCCCCGCTGCACCCCCTCGCCGTGCAGGTCATGGCCGAGGCAGGCATTGATATCGGCTACCAGCAGACCAAGCACGTAGATACGCTGGCCGACCTGGCCTCGGCGGTGGTGGTAACGGTATGCGACATCGCCCGCGAGGAGTGCGCGGTGTGGCTGCGGGCCGCGATCCAGCTCCACTGGAGCATCGCCGACCCGGTGGCCGTTGAAGATGAAGCGGAGCGTCTGCGGGCCTTTCGCGCCGTCCGCGACGAGGTGCGCGAGCGGGTTAGCGGCCTGCTGCCGTTGTTGCCATCCTTGATGGCGGCAACCCGTGACGCGCGGTAGCGCAACCCTCCGCGTTGCGGCGGCCTCCCAGGAAAACTCTATCGCGTATGGATAAGCGTCACTACTGTCTCAATGTGAGGCGTCTGCGGAAAGAGGTCCACCGGCTGCACCTGCTCAAGCCGGTAGCCTGCGGCCAGGAGGGGCGCCAGGTCCCGTCCGAGGATGCCGGGATGGCAGGAGACGTAGACCAGACGCGGCGGCGCCAGGCGCGTCAGGGCTTCCAGCGCGGCCGGATGGCAACCCCGGCGGGGCGGGTCGAGCAGCGCGCCATCGAAGGGACCGGCCAGGCCGGGCAGGACGCGCTCCACCGCGCCCTGAACGAACCGCACGCCTTCGATGCCGTTGAGGGCGGCGCTGCGCTCGCCGTCGGCCACGGCGGCCGCGTGCTCCTCCACCGCGATCACCTCGGCGCCCGCGGCGGCCAGAGGCAAAGCAAAGGCCCCGGCGCCGGCATAGAGGTCGAGCAGGCGCATACCAGGCGCCGGGCGAAGGGCCGCGCGGGCCAGGTCAAGCATGCGCTCGGCCTGCGGCAGGTTGACCTGAAAGAAGGTCGTTGGCGCTAACTCGAACAGAATGCCCGCCAGCTCTTCCAGAAGGCTGGCCACCCCGGAAATCGCGCTGCGCCAGTCGCGGCCCTCGACCGCCACCCCGGCCAGCGCAGGTACGTGGGCGCGCCATGCCTCGGCGAGCAGCAGCAGATCCAGGGCGGGAACCTCGCGGGTGGGGCGCAACACCGCCAGGGCATAGCCGAAGGCTGCGCTGGCCCGCAGCGTCACGCCGGCAAGGACCCCGGAGGGCAGAATGGCGCGCAGGCCCGCCAGAGCCTCGTTGAGCGCCGGCAACAGCAGCGGATCCTCCGGCAGATCGGCCACCGTGCGTGTGCCAGCGAGATGGTAGCCGACCCGGCGATCCTCCACGTGCAGGTGGGCGGTGTTGCGGTAGCCCCAGGGTCGCGGTGCGGCAAGCGTCGGAGCCACGGGCGGATCGGGAACCCCGGCGAGCTTGATCAACTGCTCGCGCACGATCGTCGTCTTCAGCCGCAGTTGCGCCGAGTAGGCGATATGCTGCCACGGCGCATGGTCGCCATAGGCCAGGCGCGGAGCGACCCGTTCGGGCGAGGGCTCAAGCACCGCGTCCACCTGACCGCGGGCATAGCCTGGACGGCGCTCGTAGAGTCGCACCCGCACCCGTTCGCCCGGCAACCCTCCGCGGGCGAAGACCACCAGACCCTCATGGCGGCCCACCCCGTCACCGCCCTGGGCCACCGAATCGACCACCAGTTCCAGGGTCTCATGACCGGCCATCGGCGTCATGACTCTCCTGTCTATGATACCGGTATCCCCGGAAGAAGAAAGCCGGGCCCACCAGGGCAACCTGGAAGGTCGCCCTCTGGCAGGCAACCTGGAAGGTCGCCCTGCTTAGCGCAGCTCGAAGACTTCCTTCTCGACCAGTTCGATCTGCACCGGGTACTTGCCGGTAAAACAGCCCTTGCAGAACTCGCTGGGAGCCTGGCGGGTGGAGCGGATCAGGCCCTCCAGGCTGAGGTAGGCCAGACTGTCGGCCCCCAGGTGGGCGCAGATTTCGGGGATGCTCATGCGGTGGGCGATCAGTTCGGGGTAGGTGGCCATATCTACGCCGAGGAAGCAGGGGTGGCGGATGGGCGGGGAGGAGACGCGGACATGCACCTCGCGGGCGCCGGCTTCGCGGATCAGGCGCACAATCGGGCCGCTGGTGTTGCCGCGCACGATACTGTCGTCAACCAGCACCACCCGCTTGCCGGCCAGATTGTCGGGCAGGGCGTTGAACTTCAGGTTAATGCCCACTTTTCGCACGTGATCATCAGGCTGGATAAAGGTGCGCCCGATATAGCGATTTTTGATCAACCCCTCGGTATACGGAATGCCCGACTCCTGGGCGTAACCAATGGCGGCGGGGGTGGCGCTATCGGGCACGGCGATGACCACATCAGCATCGGCAGGCGCTTCGCGGGCCAGCTCGCGGCCCTGGGCGACGCGCACGGCGTGCAGCGCCGCGCCGTGGAGCACGCTGTCCGGGCGGGCGAAGTAGATGTACTCAAAGAGACACTCCGCCCGATGAGGGGCGGGCATCGACGCCACCGTGCGGGGGCCGTCCTCGGTGACTGCCACGATCTCGCCGGGTTCGACATCGCGTACAAACTCGGCGCCGATGGGACCAAAGGCGCAACTCTCCGAGGCCACCACCCACCCCCGCTCGCCAAGGCGCCCCAGGCAGAGAGGGTGCAACCCCAGCGGGTCACGCACGGCGTAGAGCGTCTCGCGGGTAAGCACGGTCAGACAGTAGGCGCCCTGCGCGCGGACCATAAAGACGCGCAGTTTTTCCTCCCAGGTTCGGCCTTCGCCCCCGGCCAGCATCTGCGTAATCACCTCGGAGTCGCTGCTGCTGGTGAGGCCGACGCCGCGATTAAGCAACTCGCGGCGCAGAGCGGCAGCGTTGGTCAGATTGCCGTTGTGGCCCACGGCCAGCGGGCCGAGGGCGCTCTCAACCACGAAGGGTTGCGCGTTCTCGATGCGCGAGGAGCCGGTAGTCGAATAGCGGGTGTGGCCGATGGCCATAAAGCCGGTGAGTGGGCGCAGTTTCTCTTCGTTAAAGACCTGGGCCACCAGGCCCATCTCCTTATGGTAGCGGATGGCGCGTCCGTTGGATACAGCGATCCCCGCGCTCTCCTGCCCGCGATGCTGCAAGGCATAGAGGCCGAAAAAGGTCAGCCGCGCGACATCGGCATCGCGATGCACGATGCCAAAGATGCCGCACTCGTGACCGGGTTTATCATCAGACGGACCACTCTCAGACAGTTGAGAACCCATGCGGGCAGCAACGGTCATGGCTCCAAGTTCCTCCACGGGCGAACGGGCCCGTTGGCGCCGGTACGTTGCAGGACGCTCACAGCGATGGCATGCGGCGCGTTCCTGGCATTGGCAAGCAACATTGCTTCGATGATCTAAATAAAGTATAACACAGGCCGAAGGCGAGGAAAAAAGGCGGGGGGTGGAAACAGGACTATGCAAATGTTTGGGGCAAGCCCCGGGTTTTTCGCTAGTTTTGGCGGCTACGCCGCCAAAACTAGTGAAACATGACCGTATCGGGCGGCGTATCAGCCCCGATCCTCACGCTGGAGGCGGACTGTGCATCGGCCCTGGCTTATCTCGGCGCCCGTGCGGCATCCTTGGAACAAGCCCTGCAAGGCCGAAGCCTGCGCTGCACCGATCTTTTGGCCGGATGATGCGCAAGGCTCAGGGCGCACCTGCTGAAGCAGCCGATAGGACGGGGTATGGTACAATAGCGTTCTGCGGCTATGCCGCACAATTGCCAGACTACAGAGAAGCGTTCCCTGGAGGGCTTGCCTTCTTGCACCTTCCTGCACACAGGTCTTCTGCATCTCAGAGAGGAATGATCTCGTGGAAATCGCGCTGTACATTGCCATAATCGTTATCAGCGTGGTGCTGATTGCCCTGGTCGTGTTGCAGGCCCGCAGCCCCGGGATGGCCAACCGCGACACCAGTTCGATCTACCGCACCCGCCGCGGTCTGGAGAAGACCCTCTACCAGGCGACCCTGGTCCTGAGCGTGGCGTTTTTGCTGCTCTCGCTGATCGCCAGTCTGCCGATCTTTGGTTAAGCGCCCGTCCAGATAGCCGGGGCAGCCGATGACGTTCCAGGAGGGCTTCGCCCTCCCGGCCCTTCCCTCCGGCAGAGGTCCGGGAACTCCGGGTTCCTCACCCTCCTTCAGGCATACGAGGAAGGAGGCTTTTGGGGAAGGCTGCGACTTCCCTGACCCATCTCCAGAGCAGGGGCGTAAGCATCCCCGGGTTCCTGAGCCTCCTCCAACCAGGCAAGGAAAGCGGGTTCCTGGCGGGGCTTCGCCCTCCCAGAACCTCCTCTCTGGCAGGAATATTCAAGCCCATGGCCCGTCGTATTCGCTGGCAAATCGTCATCGCTACCCTGAGCATCATGCTGATCGCCGGCTTGCTTGGCGCGGTTGCCCTGCGCAATGCCTCGGTCGCGACGCCTCTCGTAGGCGGCTCCTACGTCGAAGCCGTGGTTGGCGCGCCGGAACGCCCTATCCCCCTGCTTAACGATCCGCTCGCCGACCCCGTGGGCCGCGACCTGATCGCGTTGATCTTCGATGGTCTGGTGCGTATTGGCGCCGACGGGTTGATCGAACCGGCCCTGGCGCAGTCCTACGAGGTTGACGCCAGCGGCACGGTGTACCACTTCAACCTGCGACGCAACGTTACGTGGCACGATGGCCGGCCCTTCACTGCCGACGATGTGGTCTTTACGCTGCGGACGCTCCAGGTGGCCGATCAGCCCGCCGAACCGGCCCTCGCCGCCGTGTGGCAGGATGTGCTGGTGGACCGGCTGGATGCCTATACCATTCGCGCGACCCTGACCGCGCCATTTGCGCCGTTCCTCAGCATGGCCCGCCTGCCCATTCTGCCCGCCCATGTGTTCGCCGGCAAGCCGCCTGAAGCCTGGACCAGCGGATCCATCGCCGAGCGTCTGGTGGGCACCGGCCCCTACCGCCTGCTCGAACTGCGCGAGGACCGCGCCGTGCTCGTTGCCAATGCAGGCTACTTCGGCGGGCGCCCTTACATCGAGCGTCTGGAGTTGCGCTTCATCGCCTCGCCCGAAGCCGCCTTCGCCGCCCTCGCCCGCGGCGACGTGACGGCCTTCGGTGCGCGGATTACCGGCGCTGCTGCGCTTGAAGATCTACCCGCAGGCATTCGCGGCGCGGTTGTGCCCCTCGATGAGTACACCACGCTGAGTTTCAATTTGCGACGCCCGCCCCTCAACAATCTCAACCTGCGCCGCGCCCTGGCCCACGGCCTGAACAAAGACGCGTTGATCGAGCGCGCCCTGAATGGCACGGCAATGCCCCTCGACACCCCTATTCTCCCCGGCTGGTGGGCCTACAACCCCGAAGCGCGCTGGTACGCCCCCGACCCCGCTGCCGCCGGGCGCATCCTCAGCGAGTCGGGCTTCGACCGCGGCGCCGATGGCATCCTGGAGCGTGACGGCCGCCCCCTGGCTCTGGAGTTGCTGGTGGACAATGAACCGAAGCGTCGCGCCGTCGCCGACGAGATCGCCCGCCAGTGGGGCGATCTCGGGGTGCGTATCAGCGTGGTTGAACTCGACGGGCCGGCATTACAGGCCCGGCTGCGCGCCCACGAGTTCGACATGGCCCTGCACACCTGGACGCGCCTTGGCCCCGACCCCGACCCCTTTGCCCTCTGGCACTCCAGCCGCGCCGACACGGGCCTGAACTACGCCGGTCTGGACGATAAAGAGATTGACGATCTCCTCGCCAGCGCCCGCGTCGAGAGCGAACTCGCCGCCCGCAGCGCCGACTACGCCGCCTTTCAGCAGCGCTGGATCAGCCTGGCGCCGAGTATCACGCTCTACCAGCCTCTCTACCGCTTCGCCGCCGCCACAACCCTCGACGGCGCCGGTCTCGAGGACCCTGAGAGCAGCCTGCACCACTTGCTCATCGGGCGCGAGGATCGCTACCGCGACGTGACCCGCTGGTTCCTCAAGAGCTATCGCGAAATCCAGGGCGAGGTTCGTTGACCGAGAGGGGAGCGACCGCCTTTCAGGCAATAGTATGGGGAAACCGAGTTTCCCCCTGCTCCTTCAACTGCCGTGGGGCCGCCCTGCCCGCCCATCCGGCAGGGGCGTGGGGGAACGGGGTTTTCCCATTTTCATTTCAAAGGCGCAGATCGCGTAGATCGAAGACCGGCCCATCCTTGCATCCGAGACGGGCGCCATCGCGGGTCTCCACCAGGCAAGCCTGGCACGTGCCTACACCACAGGGCAAGGCGCCTGGCAGGACGACCTGCGCGAAGCCCCGTTCCCAGCGCACCTTGCCCGCGCGCACCGTCTCGATCACCGGCGGCAACAGGGGCGCCGCCAGCCCCAGGCAGAGCTGATCGGCCCATCCAAGCGGCCCCCCGCTCAGCACAGGGCCGTCCGGGTGGCGCCCGGCGAGCAGCGCCGGCAGATCGGTCTCGCCGGTCGCGCTCGTGAGATACTCGACATCGGAGGGCAACAAGAAAGGCGGCGGCAACAGGTTGGCGTCAGCGGCGGATGCCAGCAGCACCACGGCAATGCCCCGCGCAACGGCGGTACGCGCCAGGCACAATAGCGCCGGCATGGCGGAACCGGCCCCGGCCAGCAACAGGTTGCGCGTTGGCTCGGCAAGAGTAAACCCGTTCCCCACCGGACCATAGACATCGAGCCGCGCCCCCGGGGGCTGCGCGGCAAGCCAGGCCAGGCCGCGCTCATCGTGCGCCAGCAGCACCTCGACCACGCCGGAGTGCGGGTCAGCGCCGGCGGGAAAGAGCGTCCGTCGCAGGAGCGGATCATCGCTATCGGGGGGCGCGCAGCGGGCGAGCAGCGCCTGCCCGGGGCGCGCGGCGCGCGCCAGTTCCGGGGCATGCCAGCGCGTCAGGGTCAGGGCGCCGAGGTCGCGGCGCTCCAGGACGACGGGTTCGTGGTATGGCATAGACGTGCGCCGGGCTGTACAAGGTGCACCGTTGCCGGCAAAACGCGGCCGGGGCATACGGATTGTAACATGCCGGCGCGCGGATGGGCCGCCATCGAACCGATGTTGATCACCCCCTCGCGCACCCTGGCGCGGCCCGAAGGTGGTATACTCTCTGCCTGTCGCCAACACGCGCAGCCGTTCTGGCGCTCGCCGACGCGTCCGGGGCGTCTGGATGCGTCGGGGATCGTCTGCAATCCACAAGCCGCAATTCGCCTATGGCAACCGCAGTTATCGCCGAAGTCGCCCTGAACGCCAGCGGAGGAGCGCCGCCGGTGCTCTCCTACCGCGTCCCGCCGCACCTTCAGGGCCTGGTGCGTCCCGGGCAACTGGTCTGGGCGCCGCTGCGCACCAGCCAGGTGCAGGGGGTGGTGCTGCGCCTCGCTGCGCCCGCCGCGCCAGCGGAGCGCCTGCGCGATCTGATCGGCCTGGCCGACCCCGAGGCGGTGATCCCCGAAACCGGCCTGCGGCTGGCAGCATGGGTCGCCGCGACCTACCGCGCGCCGCTCTACGCTGTGTTGAGCCTGCTGTTGCCTCCCGGCACGGGCCAGAAGAGCGCCGTCACCTGGCGCGCCACCCCTGCCGGGCTGAGCGCCGACCTGGGCGCGCTGCCCGAACGCGAGCGGGCGATCCTCTACTACCTGCGCGCCCGCGGCGAACTGGACGAAGCGGCGCTGCGCCGGGCGCTGCGCGGCAGCGACGCCGAGTTGCGCGCCGCCTACGCCGCTCTGGCCGAGCGGGGCCTGATCGTCGCCGGCGCCGCCACGACGCCCCCCAGGGTGCGCCCGCGTCTTGAACGGCTGGTGCGGCTGGCAGCGCCTCCGGCGACGCTGCCCCGGGCCCTGGAGGCGTTGCAACGCGCCCCGCGCCAGCGCGCCGTGCTGGAGTGGCTGGCCGCGCGCCACAGCGATGCACCCGAAGTTCCTCCCTCCGCCCACTCCCTGGCGGAAGTCTACGCCGCGACCGGGGCGAACGCCGCCCTGCTGCGCGCCCTGGAGCGGCGGGGCCTGGTGACCCTCGAAACCCGCGAGGTGCGGCGCGATCCGCTAAGCGCCGCCGTGCCGCCCGACCAGCCTCCACCGCTGACTGCGGCGCAAGGCGCGGCCTATGAGGCCATCGTCCAGGCCCTCGATGCAGCCGCGCGCCAGGAACAAGCGCCCGGCGAGGGAAGCGCCGACCCGCCGGTCTTCCTCCTCCACGGCATCACCGGCAGCGGCAAGACCGAGATCTACCTGCGGGCGATCGCCCGCACCCTGCGGCTTGGTCGCCAGGCTCTGGTGCTGGCGCCTGAGATTGCCCTGACGGCGCAACTGGTGCGCCGCTTCGCCGCGCGCTTTCCGGGCCAACTGGCGGTGCTGCACAGCGGGCTGAGCCTGGGCGAGCGCTATGACGCCTGGCGCCGCCTGCGCCGGGGTGAGGCGGCGGTGGTGATCGGCTCCCGCTCGGCGGTATTCGCGCCGCTGGAGCGGGTGGGGCTGGTCATTGTTGACGAGGAGCACGAACTGAGCTACAAGCATGAGGCCAGCCCCCGCTACCACGCCCGCGACACGGCGCTGCGGCTCGCCGCCCTCAGCGGCGCGGTCGCCCTGCTGGGCAGCGCCACCCCGGCGGTGGAGAGTTACCAGGCCGCACGCGAAGGCCGCTACCGCCTGCTGGAACTCCCTGAGCGCGTCGGCAGGGCCGTCGGCGCCGACGGCCTGCCCCGCTCCCGCGCCCTGCCCCTGCCGCCGGTGCGCATCGTGGATATGCGCGACGAACTCCAGCAGGGCAACGCCTCGATCTTCAGCCAGGCGCTCCAACAGGCGCTTGCCGCCACCCTGACGCGGGGCGAGCAGGCCATGCTCTTCCTCAACCGGCGCGGCGCGGCTTCCTTCGTCATGTGCCGAGATTGCGGCTACGTGGCAACCTGCAACGCCTGCTCCAACCCGCTGACAGTGCATTACGACGCCAGCGAAACCGGCGCCGGGCAGGCCACCGTGCTGGTCTGCCATGCCTGCGGCGCGCGCGCTGCGCCGCCGGTGATCTGCCCCCATTGCCTGAGCGCGCGCATTCGCGGCTTCGGCATCGGCACCCAGCGTGTGGCCGAGGAGGTGCGGGCGCTCTTTCCCTCGGCGCGGGTGCTGCGCTGGGATCGCGACAGCGCCAGCGGCAAGGGCGCCCATGAGCGCCTGCTCGACGCGCTGCTGCGCCACGAGGCCGACGTGGTTGTCGGCACGCAGATGATCGCCAAGGGCCTGGATTTGCCCCTGGTCACCCTGGTCGGCGTCGTGGCCGCCGACACCGGGCTGCACCTGCCCGATTTTCGCAGCGGCGAACGGGCCTTTCAACTGCTCACCCAGGTGGCCGGGCGCGCCGGCCGGCGCTTTGAAGGCGCCCAGGTGCTCATTCAGACCTACAACCCCGAGCATTACGCCCTGCTCGCCGCTCAGGAGCACGACTACCAACGCTTTTTTTCCCAGGAGATCGCCTTTCGCCGCGCAACGGGCTACCCGCCCTTCAGCCGGCTGGTGCGCCTGGTCCATGCCGCCGAGAGTCCCCGCGCCGCGCAGCGCGAAGCCGAACGCCTGGCCGAACGCGCCCGCGCCCTGCTTGGGCGGCGCGAACTGGCAGGCTGGAGCCTGATTGGACCGGCGCCCGCCTTCATTCAGCGCGCCCGCGGGCGCTGGCGCTGGCACCTCATCCTCCGCGCCGCGCCCCCCGCCGACGAGCGCGCCATCAACGCCGCCCTTGACGCCCTGGAACCGCTCTATGGCTGGAGCGTGGATGTTGACCCGGTGCACGTGCTGTGATTGGAGGGGCGCGGGGAAACTCCGTCTTACCGATGTTCGTATCAAGCCTATGTTATAATCCTTAATGTGGAGCGGTCTTCATCCTCCACCAGAAGAAAGAATAAAAGTATGGCTATCCGGCGCATTCTCCGTATTGATAACGAAGAGGATAAAAAGATCCTCAAAACACACTGCCGCCCGGTGAAACTGCCCGACGCGAGCCTGAAGCGTCTGGTGGCGGATATGTTCGAGACCATGCACGCTAACAACGGCGTGGGGCTGGCGGCGCCGCAGATCGGTCTGCCCATCCGCCTGTGCGTCATCGAACTGCCGCCGGAGATCGAGGAGCGCGAGGACGGGACCACTGCGGTCGTCGCACCGGCAGAGCAGTTCGTGCTGATCAATCCAAAGATCGTGAAGAGCAGCGGCGAAGAGGTGTTGCGCGAGGAGGGCTGCCTGAGCCTGCCCGGCTGGTATGGCCAGGTGCCCCGGCAGACCTGGGTGACGGTGGAGTTTCAGGACCTCAACGGGAAATGGCTGCGGCTGCGGCGCGCCGACGGCCTGCTCGGCTGGGCCATCCAGCACGAAGTTGACCACCTGAATGGCATCCTGTTCACCGAACGCATTCGCGATCTCTCCACCCTGCGTGAGGTGAACCGCACTCCCGAAAGCAACGAAGTAGCTGCATAACGATGAACATCGCGGTCCTCGCCGATATTCATGCCAATTCCGCAGCGCTGCACGCCGTCATCGAAGATGTTGAATCCTGGTCGCCCGATCTGGTCATCGTCGCTGGCGACATGGTCGGGCGCGGCCCCCAGTCGCGTGTCTGCCTTGAACTGGTGCTGCGTATGCGCGACGAGCGCGGCTGGCGCGTGATCCGCGGCAACCACGAGCGCTACGTGCTCCAGTATGAACAGGAACGCCAGCGCCCCGACTTCCCCACCAGCGGCCCCCAGTTTGAAGTGAGCCGCGTGGCAGCCTGGACCCACGCCCAGGTTGCCGATATGATCCCCCAGATCACCGCTTTGCCCGAACACCTGACCTTCGACCTCGACGGTGAACGCCTGGCGATCTATCACGCCTCGGTGCGCCACGACCGCGACGGCATCTACCGCGGCGCGCCCCTCAATGAGGTGCGCGCGCAGATCGATCCCGCGGCAGCGGTGTTCTGCGCCGGTCATACCCACACTCCCCTGGTGCGCCGGGTGGACTCTACCCTGGTCGTGAACACCGGTTCGGTGGGGCTGCCCTTTGATGGCGACACCCGCGCCTCCTACGCCCGGCTCACCCGCGGGCAGCGAGGCTGGCAGGCCAGCATCAGGCGCGTGCGCTACGATGTCGCCGCCACTGAACGAGCCTTCGCCGAAAGCGGCATGCTCGAGGCAGTGGGGTCCTACGCCCACCTGATGCTGCGCGAACTGCGCACCGGGCAGTCGTTTCTGTTCGATTTCATCCCTGCCTACCACCCGCGCATCCTCTCCGGCGCCATCAGCCTGGAAGAGGCCGTCCGCGATTTCCTCACCAGGGTTGACCGGGCCGCCTGAGGGGGGTGTAGAGGTGTGGAGGTGTAGAGGTGTAGAGATGTAGAGATGTGAGTAGAGTAAGCGCCCCTCCACACCTCCACACCTCCACACCTACCCCTCCCCCACCCGCTGCCCGGTGGTCGCTTCCAGGGCCTCAATGAGACTGGCGAGCAGGGCATTCACCGGCGTCGGCACGCCCAGACGCGCGCCTTCGCGGGCCACGGCGCCGTTGATGGCGCCGATCTCCGTCGGCGCTCCGCGCAGCACGTCTTGCAGGGTTGAGGAACGATTGGCCGCGGTGGCGCGGGCCACCTCAAGCGCGTGTTCCACGGGGTCAGCGTATGGAAGTCGCACACCCAGCGCCGCCGCCACGTCTGCGGCCTCACGCGCCGCCGCGGCGAGCAGTTCACGGGCGGCGGACGTCTCGACGAGCGCGCCATTGGGCACGCGCAGCAGCGCCGTCAGGGCATTGATCCCCGCGTTGACGATCAGTTTGCCCCACACCAGCCCCGTGACATCCTCGCGCACCTCCGCAGGCAGACCGGCCTGGCTGAACAGGTCGGCCAGCGCCCCGGCCATCGTCCGGTCAGGCGCCGCGCCGAAGAGCGTCGGCCCCATCCCGGCGTGGCGCACCCGCCCCGGCCCGAGCAGCGTGCCCCCCAGCGAGGTAACTCCCTGGCCCGCGCGCTCCTCGCCCAGAGCCTCGGCCAGGATCTCGCGATTGCCCAGGCCGTTCTGGAGCGTGTAGGCCACGCCAGTGTCAGTGAGCGCTGTTCTGGCTGCCTCGGCGGCCCAGGGCGTCTGCCGCGACTTGACCAGCACCAGGGCCGCCTCAACCCGGCCTGCCAGCGCCGGGTCGCTCACGGCGTGCACGCGGCGGATCGTCTCGACGCCGTCGCGTTCACAGCGCAGACCGTGGGCGGCGATGGCCGCCACGTGCTCGGCCCACGGGTCTACCAGCACCACATCGGCGACGGTCGAGAGATAAAAGCCGATCACCCCGCCCAGAGCGCCGGCGCCGATCAGGGCTACGCGCATTGGATGAACCTCCAGGGTTTTCATGCGAAGACAGCCGGCTTGAGAGCAATGAGGACTCCGGGGTTCCCCATGTTCTCAAGTGTAGGGTTTTCCGGCCCATTCTCGCGTCGCATGCGCCATCCGGGGCATTGGGACGCCCGACTCCCCCTCTCCCGCTCGCGGGAGAGAGAGGAGCTGGGGGTGAGGATTGTAAGCCCATTGGAATGCCGAAAACCCCTTCTCGCTCGAAAAACCCTACACCTGAGAGGGTTCCCAGTTGCCCCTGCCCTGCAGGGATGCCCGGCACGCTGGCTGTTATCGCTACTTTGTCACTTCGCCCCCGGCGGGGGCTGCGGGGACCGCAGGCCCCGCCGAACCTGCTCATAGCGGAAGCTGCGGCAAGTGACAAAGTAAAGTTACCGGTTTCTCCTCTCGAAGGTTCTGGTACAATTCTCATGTTATGATGTGATAGGTGTTCTTCGGGAATCTCTTTCGTTGTGATCCTATGAATACTCATAGGATCACAACGAAACTTCGTCTCCGCGGGACGTAGCGGGGCCTGAGGCCCCCGCATGATTTCCCCGTTCCGATGCGGCGAAGCCGCGCCGCACTGGAGCGGGGCTTTCGGAGGGGCGAAGCCCCCCGAATCTCTCCTGCAGGGAGAAGTTCCGTTGGAGTAATAGTACCGTAATGTTCTTGTAATGATAAGACTCAACTTTTACAAGCTTTCGAAACTACGTCAATCCACCCATAAGCTGTCAACATCCACATTCAATCCGTTAGCGGTGCATCCGGCACGTCCCGTTACATGCAAGGGCTGAGAGGAGGGTTCCTGGGAAGGCTTTGCCCTCGGCGAATGCGGCAATCCCCTTACACCATTGGTCGGGAAAGAGGATTTCTGGAAGGGCTTTGCCCTACCGGGATCCTCCCGTTCGAGAACTTCTATGAACCTCGCCTTCAATCCACTTTCGTTGCGCGTGCGAACCTTCGCAGTTCTCGCGGTGCTCCTGGGCGCCCTGGTGGTTGCCCTGCCGCTCCTCGCCAACACGATCTTTGCAGAGGGCTTTCGTCAGGTTGAAGCGCAATCGGTGACCGAGCAGGTCGAACAGGCTGCCAATGCCCTCGCCGACAGTCTGACCAGCCTCGAGCAGGTGACCCGTGATTACGCGGTATGGGACGATAGCTACGCCTTCGTCAGCGCGCCAGACCCGACGTACATTGACAACAACCTGATAGACGCCACCTTCATCAACAATCACCTGAGCTACGTTGGCTTTGTCAACCCCGCGGGCGAGGTGGTTGTCGCCCGCGCCTTCAATCTGGCCGAAGAGACAGAAGCGCCAGTACCCTCGGAATTGCTGCGCTTCGATGGGGCCAACGCGTTCTTGCTCCAACACCGCAGCGCTGACAACCAGTTGAGTGGGATCATGATGCTGACCGATGGCCCGATGCTGATCGCCGCGCACCCCATCCTGACCAGTCTGGGTGAGGGGCCGCCAGCGGGCACCCTGGTGATGGGCCGATGGCTTGATGCCCACGAACTCGCCCGGCTCCGGGAAGTGACCCGTCTGCCACTCAATGTCGCCCGTTTCGATGACCCTGCGCTGCCAGCCGACCTGCGGGCGCTGGCGGAAACCCTTACTCCTGAGCAGCCGATCAGGGTTGCCCCCATTGACGACCAGCGCATCTGCGGAGTGATCCATGTTCCCGATCTCTATGGCGGCCCTGGCGTGCTGCTGGCGCTCAGCCTGCCCCGCGAGGTGTATCAACTTGGCAAGCAAACGACCTATAAGTATACGCTGGTCCTGCTCGGCGCGGGGCTTGTCTTCACCGCAACGGTTTTCTGGATGTTAGAGCATATGGTCCTGGCTCGGATTATCAGGCTCAGGAACGAAGTCGCTGCGGTGGACGACGATCAACTGGGAGCGCGGATCAGCTTCACGGGCAACGACGAAGTCGGTCAACTCGGCAACGCAATCAATACGATGCTGAGCCGACTGGCGCAGGCCCGGCAACAACTGGCGGAAAATGAGCGCCGCTATCGCCAGTTAACTGAACTTTCGCCCGATGCCGTGATTGTACACGATGGCAAGAACATCCGTTACGCCAACGCGGCTGCTGCGCTCCTGCTCGGCAGCGACCGGAGCGCTTCCCTGATCGGCCAGCCGGTTCACCCGGCTATTGGCGCGGTAACTCCGCATCCCGACGGAACGCCGGTGCTGGTGGACCGGCAGGTGATCCAACCCGACGGCGCAACCATCGAGGTGGAACTGGTAGTGCTGCCGTTTCACGATCAGGGTGTGCCAGCGGTTCAAACCATCATCCGCAACATCACCGAGCGCAAGCAGACCGAGCAGGCGCTGCGCGCGGCCAAAGAGGCCGCCGATGCGGCCAATCTGGCCAAGAGCCGCTTCCTGGCAACCATGAGCCACGAGTTGCGCACCCCCCTCACGGCCATCCTCGGGTATGCTGAACTCCTCGCTTGCACCCTCGCAACCACTGCGACCGCCGAAACCATCAGGGACCTTGAGTCTATTCGGACGGCGGGGAAACACTTGCTGGCAATTATCAATGATATCCTCGATCTATCAAAGATCGAGGCCGGATGATGCAGATCCGACCCAATCCACTGTCCATAGCGCCCCTGATCCAGCGCGTCGTGAATTCAGTTCAGCCCCTTGCCACACAGAACCGAAACCGGATCGTCGTTCAAATAGCCGACGCGGTTCCCGTCATCGTGAGCGACGAGCTGCGCCTGCAACAGATCCTGGTCAATCTGGCCGGCAATGCCTGCAAGTTTACCGAGGACGGAACAGTGATTATTGAGGTATTAGCGCAACCCGCCAGCAATGGGCGCCCGGCGCAGATCAGCTTCGCGATCCACGACACGGGCATTGGCATCAGCCCCGAGCATCTGAAAGATCTCTTCCGCGACTTTATGCAGGTCGATTCATCTTCAACCCGCAAGTACGGCGGCACGGGGTTGGGCCTGGCCCTGAGCCAGCGCCTGGCGCGTCTCCTGGGAGGCGAGATCAGCGTCGTCAGCGCGCCGGGGGTTGGCTCTACTTTTACCCTCACCATGCCGCAGATCCCGGAGGGACACTCCCAGCCGGAACTGCCGGCGCCGGGTCGTCATTCCCCAGAGGCGTCATCTCAGTATCATGCGTCTTCAGCCAGTGATGCTCATGTGGAGACGCAGATCGTGCTGGTGATTGACGACGATCCGATGATCCGCGACCTGTTGCCTCGCGCGCTGGCTCGACCGGATCTGCACTTCGAGACGGCCGCAGGCGGCGAGGAGGGGCTTGCACTGGCAACCGCGCTGCTCCCCGATCTGATCATTCTCGACCTGTTGATGCCGGGGGTGGACGGCTGGGCCGTGCTCCGGCAGCTCAAAGCCAATCCTGCAACCGCGGCCATCCCGGTGGTGTTGCTAACGATCGACCCCGAGGGTAAGCGCGGTCTGGTGCTTGGCGCCGCCGCCTGTCTGCCCAAGCCGGTAGAGATCGGGCAATTGACCCGGATGATCGCCAGCCTCCTGCACGATAGAACTCCTCCCCAACGGGTGCTCCTGGTGGAGGATGACGGCGAGTTACGCAAGTATTTGCAACGCGTGCTCAGCGAACAGGACTGGAAGATAGAGACCGCCCCGGATGGAGTCGAGGCGCTAGCGTTGTTCGACCAGCAAGCCCCTGATCTGGCGATCGTGGATCTGATGTTACCGCGAATGGACGGAATAACCCTCATCAGCGAAATACGGGCGCGTCCTGGCGGCGACACCCTGCCAGTTCTGGTGGTGACGGCAAAGGAACTCGCCCCACACGAGCATGACTATCTGACCCGCTCAGTCGAGAACATCTTGCGCAAGGGCAGCTTCCGCGGCGATGATCTGCTGCGCAGCATTCGGGCGCTCATCGGGTATCAAAGGCAGAAAAATCTTGCCGGATAACTCCTGCAGGGAAACCGGATTTCCCCGCGCCCCTGCCTGAAGGAAGGGCCAGAGGACCGCGCCCTTTCCAGAACGTAAGGGGATAACCCGGTTATCTGGACAGGCTCAAACAGGTCCATCGAGGGATACTAATGGCACGCATTCTCGTGGTAGAAGATGAACCAATGGTCCGCAATCTGGTGATGACCTACCTGCACATGGCAGGCTTCGAGGTGATTGCGGCGGCTGATGGCATCGAGGCCTTACGTCTGGCCCACAGTGAGCAACCAGATCTGGTGCTCATGGATATGGGCCTGCCGAAACTCAATGGCTGGCAGACAACCCATCGTCTGCGATCAAACCCGGAAACGGCGCATCTCCCGATTGTCGCCCTGACAGCCTATGCCCTCGACGAGGATCGCCAGCGCGCCCTCAACGTCGGCTGCAATGCGTTCCTCGCCAAGCCGATTGACTTCGCCGCTCTGTCGGAGACGATCCGGTCTCTGATCAACCCATAACCGATGCGACGTCCGGCGCTTGCATGGAGCCGGCGCATACTCGGGCTTACCGCGAAGGACGCAGAGGTCGGGCTTCCGGCAACCCTCGCTCCTTCTCCGCGCCCTCTGCGGTAAGCCCGAGTTCGTCTCAGAAGCGAACCCTGTCTGCCGCCAACTGCCTTGCGCGCCGGTTCGATGTGGAGTAGAATCGGCGGTATCTTACCCTGGCCCGCAGGGTGAAGCGCCTGCCCGCAATCCCGTACCCCCGGGCTCTGGCGACCCCGGCACGAAGGCGGCGCGCTGGGTCTCTAGCAAGCATGAGGAGGCTTTGTGTCCATTGAAAGCGATCTCATCCATGCCGATCACGAGCACCTGCTCCATCCGCTGTACCACCCCAGCGCCCACAAGAAGCCAATCGTCTGGGTCGAGGGGCGGGGGGCCATGGTCAAGGATATCAACGGCAAGGAGTACATTGACGGCCTGAGCGGTCTGTGGAACGTCAATGTGGGCCACGGGCGCGAAGAACTGGCCGAGGCCGCCGCGGCCCAGATGCGCCAGTTAGCCTTCTACTCGGGCTACGCCGGCTCGACCAACCTGCCGGCGATCCGTCTGGCCGAGAAGCTGGCCGAACTGATGTACCCCTCGATCAATACGTTCTTCTTCACCAGCGGCGGGGCCGAGAGCACCGAGACCTCGTTCAAGACGGCGCGCTTCTACTGGAAGGCCGTCGGCAAGCCTGAGAAGGTCAAGTTTATCTCGCGCATGAAGGGCTACCACGGGGTGACCATGGCCGCTATGGCCGCGACGGGCCTGCCGTCCTACTGGCCTATGTTCGAGCCGCGCATGCCCGGCATTATCCACATCGAATCGCCCTACCCCTACCGCTTCGTGAACAAAACCCCCGAGGTGAGCGACGGCGTGGCCGCGGCCAATTTGCTCGAGGAAGCCATTCTGCGCGAGGGTCCCGACACGGTTGCCGCCTTCATCGCCGAGCCGATCCAGGGGGCCGGCGGGGTCATTCCCCCGCAGGACGACTACTTCCAGCGCATTCGCGAGATCTGCGATGCCTACGAGGTGCTGCTGATCGCCGACGAGGTGATCACCGGCTTCGGGCGCACCGGGCGCTGGTTCGCCCTGGAGCACTATGGCGTCGAGCCGGACATTGTGCAGTTCGCCAAGGGGATCACCTCGGGCTACGTTCCCCTGGGAGGCATCGGGGTCAACGATAAGATCCGCGACGCGATCGAGAGCGTGCCGCCGGAGAAGCGCTGGATGCACGCCTTCACCTACTCGGGGCATCCCACGGCCTGCGCTGTGGCCCTGGCCAACATCGCCATCATCGAGCGTGAGGGGCTGGTCGAGCGGGCCGCGGAGGTCGGGGCGCACCTCAACGCCGCGCTCAAGGAACTGGAAGAAATGCCCATCGTCGGCAACGTGCGCGGCAAGGGCATGATGGCAGCAGTGGAACTGGTCGCCGATAAGGCCAGCAAGGAACCCTTCCCCGCCTCGGCCAACGTCGGCGTGCGCGTGCAGCAGGAGATGACCGCCCGCGGCTTGTTCACCCGCGTCATCGGCGATACGATCTGCATCGCCCCGCCCCTGGTCACTCCAGTGGAGACGATTGACCGCCTGGTGCAGATCGTCGGCGAGTCTATCGCCGCCGTGACGCCATAGGGGCAGACTGGCCGGCTCCGCTGGCGCGACCTGACCCTGGCGCTGTCGCCGGCCCCGGTCCCGCTACGCGTATCGCTGCATGGTTCAGGCAGGGGCGATCGGCCGGTCGCCCCTGCGTCCCGAAACATGGCCTGTCACCCTCTCGACGACATTTTTCACCCGGCACTGAGGCGCTACATCAGCCGTTGGCCGAGAAGCCCGCTCACCACTACCACCACCGCCTTGCGTCCTCGCGCCTTCGCGTCAACCGTGGCGAGCAATGCGCTACAGGCTCGCTCCCAGCACCACATTATCAATCAGGCGCACGCTGCCGAGGCGCACCGCCAGCGACACCAGCGCGCCTCGTTCGCCGACGCGCTCAAGCTCGCGCAGGGTGATCGGGTCGGCTACGCTGACATACTCGGGGCGCAGCAACGGCTCGGCCTCGAGCACCGCGATCACCGCCTGGCGCAGGGCCTCGGCATTGCGTTCGCCCGCCAGGTAACGTTGCTCGGCGGCCTGCAACCCGCGGTAGATCGCCGGGGCCGCCCGCCGCTCCTCTGGAGTGAGGTAGGTGTTGCGGCTGCTCATCGCCAGACCGTCGGCCTCGCGCACCGTCGGCAGCACCACAATCTCTGTGGGGATGTTCAGATCGCGCACCATCTGGCGCACCACCACGGTTTGCTGGGCGTCTTTCTGGCCGAAGTAGGCCCGCGCTGGCTGCACGATGTTCAGCAACTTGCACACCACCGTCGCCACGCCCCGAAAATGCCCCGGCCGCGCGGCGCCCTCCAGCACTTCGTCGGCGGCGGGCAGCACCACGTAGGTGCCGTAGCCCGCGGGGTACATCTCTTCCCGCGAGGGGGCAAAGACCAGGTCAACCGCCTCGCGCTCGAGCATGGCCAGATCACGGTTCAGATCGCGGGGGTAGCGCTCAAAATCCTCGCGCGGGCCGAACTGCGTCGGGTTGACGAAGATGCTCACCGCCACCGCCGGGCACTCCGCGCGGGCCTGGCGGATCAGGCTGAGGTGCCCCTGGTGCAGGTAGCCCATGGTCGGCACGAAGCCCAGGGCGTCGAAGGCGGCACGGGCCTGGCGAAAGGCGGCAACAGTAGTTATGACCTGCATGGGCGTGCCCCCCGGTGTACCTGGTTTGCGCCCGGTTCAGACCTGGGCGTCCGGCTTGACAATCGCTCCAAATCTCTCCTGTGGAGATGTTCCTGTGGAGATGTAGAGGTGTAGAGGTGTGGAGATGTAGAACTGCAGGGTGACCCTTTCAGTTCCACACCTCCACACAACCGAACCTGGCCTTAACCCTGGCACTTGACCTGCTCAAGGGCGGCGCGCAGCTCGGCTTCGTCCATGGTTGAGCTATGCTCGGCAGTGGGAAAAACGCCCGCGCGCACCTCGGCGACATAGCTGGACAGGGCGGCGCCGATGGTCTCGGCAAGGGTGGCGTAGCGTTTGGCGTGCCGGGGCACGAAATCGCTGTAGAGACCGAGGAGGTCGTGCCATACCTGCACCTGCCCGTCACAATCTACGCCCGCGCCGATGCCGATGGTGGGGATGCGCAGCCGTCTGGTAATCTCACGCGCCAGGGGCGCGGGCAGCAACTCCAGCACAACGGAGAAGGCCCCGGCCGCTTCCAGGGCCAGGGCATCCTCGATCAGGCGCGCGGCCTGCGCGGCGGTCTTACCCTGCACCCGCGTGCCGATCTGGTGCACCGACTGCGGCGTAAACCCGATGTGCCCCATCACCGGCACGCCCAGTTCCACCAGGCGGGCCACAATGGGGGCTACGGCGACGCCCCCCTCCAGCTTGACCGCCTGCGCTCCGCCCTCCTGGATCACCCGCCGCGTCGCTGCGATGGCCTCGTCCACATTTGTGTAGGTTAAAAACGGCAGATCGCCAATCACCAGCGCCCGCTCGCTGCCACGCACAACAGCCCGGATATGGTGTACCATCTCATCCAGGGTGACCGGCACAGTCGAAGTGTAGCCGAGCACCACCATGCCCAGCGAGTCGCCCACCAGGAGCAGCGGCACACCGGCGCGATCGGCGATCTGCGCCGATGTATAATCATACGCCGTTACCATCGGGATGCGCTCGCCGCGGGCCTTCATCTTCTGCACGTCAAGGATCGTGATGCGCACGGGCGCCTCCTTTGCACTCGCTGCACGGCCAGCGAACCAGCATGTTTCGTGTTTGAGAAGAATTGTAGCACATCGCTGGCGTGACCTCAGGGAAACCGGGTTTCCCCCGCATCACCGCCCTCGCCCTGTGAGCGGGGACCGGAGCCACGTCCCAGGGGTCGTAGCGCAGCGGGCAGCCCCACCGCCCTCGCCCTGTGAGCGGGGACCGGAGCAACCCGGTTTCCCCGGTTCCCTCCCAGGGCGCGGCCCCCCTCCCCGCCTCTCCCCGCCGGAGGGAGGCGCCAGACGCCCTCCCCCGCTGGGGGAGGGTTGGGGAGTTCTCAGGTGCAGGGTTTTCCGGCACATCCTCGCGTCACATGCGCCATCCGGGGCATCGGCACGCCCAACTCCCCCTCTCCCCCTACGGTGGAGAGGGGGGCAGGGGGGTGAGGATCGCAAACGCATTGGAATGCCGAAAACCCCTTCTCGCTCGAAAAACCCTACACCTGAGAAGGGCCAGGGAGGGGGCGGAGCGTCTCGCGCCGCTCCGCCCGGGAACCGCCCGTCTGAAGCCAGGTCTTAACGCAAGCCGGGGAAACCCGGTTTCCCCATCCCCCTCACGGGGGCAATCCTGAAATGGAGCCGTCATGGACCCCGTCACCCGCGCCCTGGCGCATCTCGATACTGCAGCGATGGAGACCTTCCTGCAACAACTGGTGCGCACGCCCAGCGTGTATCTCCCCGGCGTGCCCGGCGCGAACGAAGCCGCCGCCGCCGACCTGGTGTACGAGCAATTGCGCGCCTGGGGCTGGGCGCCGCGCCGCGAGGAGGTGGCGCCGGGCCGTCCCAACGTGGTGGCCGACCTGCGCGGCGACCTGGGCGGCCCCGATGACTCGCCGGGACCGCTGCTGCTCCTCGAAGGGCACACCGACGTAGTCACCCCCGGCGACCCAGCGGCCTGGAGCGATGACCCGTTCTCCGGGCGGATCGCAGGGCGGCGGCTCTACGGGCGCGGGGCCTGCGACATGAAAGGCGGCCTGGCGGCCATGCTCTTCGCCGCCCGCGCCCTGCAACTGGCCGGAGCGCCCTTCCGGGGCACACTGCGTCTGCTCGTGCCGGTGGACGAAGAGGGGATGATGCTGGGCATCAAGGCCATGGTCGCCCGCGGCGAGGCCGACGGTGCCGCCGGCTGCATCGTCTGCGAACCCGAGGGGGGCGAGCTGTGCGTCGTCCAGAAGGGTTCCCTGCGCCTGCGGCTAATCAGCCACGGGCGCATCGCCCACGGGGCCATGCCCCGCCAGGGCGTCAACGCCCTCACCGGCATGGTGCGCTGGCTCCATCAGGTGCTCGACCTGGAGGAGGCCCTCAACCGCGAGCACCCCCCGCACCCGCTGCTCGGCCCGAACTACCTCAGCCCCACGGTCATCCGCGCGCCGCACCCCGGCGACGCCTCGCAGATCAACTGCCTGCCGGGGTGCTGCGACGCCTTCCTAGACATCCGCACCGTGCCCGGGGTGGAGCATGCCGCCCTGGTCGCGCGCATCGCCGCCCTGGGCGAAGCCGTGCGCGCCGAACACCCGGCCTTCCGCTTCAGCGTCGAAACCGTTGACGACCGCCCGGCGGTCGCCATTGACCCGGCGCACCCCCTGGCCCGCGCCGTGGCCGCGGCCCACACCCGCGTCTACGGCGCGCCCCCGCCCCTGGGCGGCGTGCCCGGCTCCACCGACGGCACCATCCTCGCCCGCGACCGGGGCATCCCCGTGGTGGTCTACGGCCCCGGCGACAAATGGCTGCCCCACCAGCCCGACGAGTACGTGGACCTCGACGAAGTGGCCCGCGCGGCCCGGGTCTACATCATTGCGGTGTTGGAGTTTCTGGGCGGGGGGGACTGAGTAGGCTGTGAACGAAGTTTCCCTGCACGTCCGCCCCCTGCCCGGCCTCCCCCCGCTGGGGGGAGGCACCGGACGCTCGCCCTCGGCGGGGGAGGGTTGGGGAGGGGGCAGACGTTTACCGAAAAACTTCGTTTACAAACTACTTATGTAAGAAATAAATCCGGTATAGCCCGCGCAGGCGGGCTTCGCATCGGTAGCTCGCGGCTTCAGCCGCCGGGCTACCGGGCGAATGCCGGTGAATATCCTGAATCTTCATCAGCCGCCGGGCGAAGGGGAGCGTGCAAGACGTTTCGTCACAGCCGGGATCGGCATCAGCTTTTCACGAGGCAAACGCGGCCCTGTCGTTCCCGCGCCTGCGGGCAAGACGCGCATCACGATCCGTATTGATGACGATATTCTTGAATGGTTCCGTGCTCAGGCCGAGCAGCGCGGCGGCGGGAATTACCAGACCATGATGAACATCGCCTTGCGGGAGTACATCAATCAGCAGTCGCTCGAAGACCTGCTACGGCGCGTGGTGCGCGAGGAATTGAGCAACAGATCGTGAGGCCCTGCTGAGCCAACGCAACCAGTATGCGGTTTCTTCCAGTTCTTTGATGCAGACTTGCTGCCTCGCTGCCTTATCGGCCAGGCTATGGGTGCGGATCGCTTCAGCATAGTTTGCCCCTGCCGAGGCACCCGAACGCAGCAGTTGTTTGCCGAGCACCTGAGCGACCTGATAGCCCGATACAGGATAATCCGGCAAGGCGCCGTATACGGCGATGATCCGCAACGCATATCCCTAAAGACGCTCCATCAACCGTTGTTCAAAAGGACTCATTGAATCACGTATCGGCTATCGGCTATCCGTGCCAAAAAACCCTTTACAATATCAAAAAGCCAAAAAGTCAAAAAGACATTAAGACGAAGGCAAGGAGAACAAACGGGCGAGACGCAACCCGAGGATGCCGTCGGCGCGGCCAGGGGGGTTGCCGACGCGGGAGGCGCAACGGGCGAAGCCGCGAGTGATGTACCACGAGCCGCCACGCAGCACATACGTTTTACTCGCTCGTTTGTTCGCAGTGTAAAGAGTTTCTGCGTCTACCTCTCCCTCGAACGGGTACGGGACCGGTGGTGTGCTGCACCATTCCCAGACATTGCCCGCCATGTCCTGCGCGTCGCAGGCCGCTGCGCCATGGGGGAAGATGCCGACCACCGATGTGCCGTCGATCCCGCTCTCGCTGGTGTTCGCCCGAATGCTGGCAATCATACCACCGGTCAGCGTTTCTGTCACGTTCCGGTCGCCCCAGGGGTACTCGCGCCGCCCGGCCCGCGGGTCGCCCCCCGGCAGTGCCAGAGGGTAGGCCGCCGCTCGCTCCCACTCCGCCTCGGTCGGCAGGCGCACCTCCTCGTCCGCCCTCAGCGCGCCCAGGGCGTGCAGCCAGGCGTTCACCCACCAGGCAAAGGCCGTGGCCGCGTACCAGGTCACTCCTCCCACCGGGTGGTTGCCCTCGCCGGGCCGGTAGCGCGCCCCGGGCCAGGAGCGCGGACGGAAGCCACCGTACTTCTCCGGGGTTTCCCCGTGCCGCTTCATCAACTCCTTCAGCCGGTCCGCCGCCGCGAGCGCCTCGGGGGTCCCGCGCCCGGCCAGGGCCTCGACGAAGAGCAGGTACTGGCGGTTGGTCACCGGAAAGCGCGCCAGGGCGTAGGGCCGGCGGATGGGGCAGTCGAACTGCTGCTTTTCGTCGTCATACTCCCCATTGTTATCGCCCATACTGAACGTCCCCGGCTCGATGCGGGCGGCCCAGTAGTCGGGGCTGGTCAGGTCGAGGCCGGGGCGGTCGGTATCGGCGTCGAGGCGGTCGAGCATGGTCGCGGCGCGGTTGCGCAGCACGGGGTTGGGGTGGGCCGCGGTGCGCCAGTCGTCGGTGAGCGCGGCGAGGGCGCGGAGGCGGGCGGTGGTCCTGTCGCGCAGATCGGTCAACTCCTCCACCCTACCGATGTCGGCCAGCGCGTCGGCGGCAAGCAGTAGATGCTCCGGTGTGCGGGTCTTCAGCAGTCCGTTCAGCAGCCGCTCTGTCTTGGGGAGTTGCTGCCCGTTGCTCCAGGTCCCGGCGGCGAGCAGCAGCGTCTCGCGCCAGCGGGCATCGCCGGCGCGCTCCAGGAGAAAGGCCACGCTATCCGGCTCGCCATCGCGGTTGTCGAGGCTGTCGAGCGCCCGCGCCGCCAGGTACTCCTGAAAGGTGTAGTGGGAAAAGGAGTACATCTCCTCGCGCCGCTGGATGATCCCGCTATCTACCGCCAGGCGGTGCAGCAGATCGCGCACTCGATCGTCCGCCGCCTCGGGGTCAATCTTCAACCGTTCGACATACAGCGGGCTGAGCCATTCCTGCGCCTGGCGCAACGTCACCTCCCGCACCTGCCGCGGCTGCTGTTGCATCTTCAGCGCAAGCGCCTCCAGCCGCCGCTGCTCGCTGGCCAGTTGCGCCACGCTCATTGTCAGCGTATCGCTGGCGACGTTCTGTTTGCGCCAGAGATCGAGCAACAGTTCGATCAGTTTCTCATACAGTTTTGCCCGCTGGTCAGGCAGCCTGACGTTGTTGAACTGGAGCAGCGCCATCACCGTCAGTAGCAGCGGGTTGGCGGCCATCTCAAACAGGCGCTCGTTGCGCTCGATCGCTTCCCAGAGTTCCGCCGCCTGATCGGCGGCGGCATCCTGCCTGCGCCGCCCGATCGCTGCCAGGCGCGCGTAGACGGCATCGAACCACTTGCGGATCAGCGCCTGCGCCTCGTCCCTATCGAGGGGGCTGAGGTGGCGTTCCAGAAAGGTCGGCAGGTAGACGTTCCCACGGTACCCCGCGGTGCGGCTGGCGACGACGTAGCGTTGCCGGTTGTAGCGGCTGGCGAGATTGTCAATCACCTGCGCGAGATAGGCGCGGCGCTGATCGTCTCCGGCTTCGTCCAACCCGTCGAGCAGCAACAGCACTCCGCCGTCGTTCCGTTTGATCAGCGACGACAACGCCGCCTCTGGAAGTTCGCAGTACTTCGCCGCCTCGCGGTCCAGCCAGGCCAGGAAGAGGTCGGGAGGGGCGCCGGCATAGCGTTGCCGCTCCTGCACCGGTAGTTCATTCAGATCGGCC
The DNA here is from genome assembly GCA_025057155.1 of Chloroflexaceae bacterium. Classification (NCBI taxonomy): domain Bacteria; kingdom Bacillati; phylum Chloroflexota; class Chloroflexia; order Chloroflexales; family Chloroflexaceae; species Chloroflexaceae bacterium. The sequence goes on along the minus strand of JANWYD010000005.1, from coordinate 47,459 downwards.
GGAGTCGTCGCTGCGAAGAGGGTCAGGCGGACGTAGATCGGCAGGGGCGCCTGCCGCAGACGCAGGCGCAGGCCAGCCTCCGGTTCGGCGAGCAGCGCGGCCCGGCCCGCGCGATACGCCTCGGCAAGGCGCAGCGCCGCGTAGCGCAGGGTGGTCGTCTTGCCGCTGCCCGCGTCGCCGAGCAGCAGCAGGCGGGTGGTGGTCGCAGGCGGCGGATCGCTCTCGGCCCCCTCGACGAACATCCTCTGCCATGAGTCCCGGCTGGCAGACGACGACAAATCCGCTGCGATCAACTCCGGCTCGCTCAGCAGTTCAAACACGTACCTGCCGCTCTTCTCGTCCCGCCCAGGCTCGTTCTGCCGCTCGCCGCGCATACGCTGGCGATAGGCTTCAATCGCCTCGCGTTCAACGACCCGCAGCGGCACATGCACCGCCTGCAGGCTGAGCTGCACCTGCTCGGTGGCGATGCCGAGGGGCTGCGTGAAGCCATACTCGGCGCACAGCCAGTCCAGGTAGCGCGCGATGCCCTCGGGCAGTGCCGCCTGGAGTTGTTGGGCTTTCCGTTCGCCTTCGACCTTCTTCTTCTCCTCTTCGCGCTGTACCTCGCCCTCAATATCAATCCGCTGACCTCCCGTCTTCCGGTCAACCCAGCGCAAGAACCGCTCGTGCCAGGGCTTGACGATGGCGACCAAGCCAGCGATGAGCAAGGCGAGTGTGATGAGGCCAATAACCAGCCACCATGGTCGCTGGGCGATCAGTATGAAGATAGTCTCGACCGGTTGCTGACCGCTAAGGATCCGGTCGAACGCCTGCGGCACGGTGAGCGTCGGCTCGGGGGTGGGAGCGACCGTTGGCGTGAGGGGCGGGGATGGGGTCGGCGTGGGCAGCGCAGGGGTCGCCGTGGGCGGCGCTGCGGTTGCCGTCGGCGGCACAGGGGTCGGCGAGGGTGTTGCCGGGAGAGTGGTAGCCGTCGGCGCGGGCTGCTGCACCATCACCTGGCCCCGCGCGCCGGACCACGCGCCGAACAGCGCCAGGGCGAGCAGGAGGAGGGCGATGGATCGTCGGATGGGCATTGATTCACCACGAAGATGGGGAGGGCGAACCATTTTGGATTTTGGATTGCCGAAAATCAGACCGGGTGATGATGCGCATGTACGGTATTCAACAGGAATTGATATGCTTCATCGAACAGGTACGCGCCGCGGAGGGGCGCGGAGGGCTTCAACAAGTCCATCCTCTGCGTTCCTCTGCGGTAAATCTGCACAAGGACGTTTTCACCGTCGCCATACCCCCTGCCAACCACCGGCCCAATTATAGCATTCAGCCTCCGCATTACGCATCGGGCCGCGGCGCGGTGATGAGGTGATGCCCGCCCTTGCCGCGCCGTCGCAGGGGTGTTACCATAAAAAGCAGCAATGCTAACACCAACCGGCCCTGGAGTTGTCGTTCGCATTGTAGGTGCGGCTTGCGGCCGCACCACACCCAGTATTGTGCAGCTTGTGGTTTTTTAGAATGAAATTCGGTCATGCCGACTGATAGAGATTACGAATTAAATCCGGCATAGCCTGCGCAGGCGGGCTTCGCATCGCTAGCCCGCGGCTTCAGCCGCCGGGCTACCAGGCGAATACCGGTCTACATTCTGAATCTTCATCAGTCGCCTGAGCCGGAAGCCAACTGAAGTCGTCGCAACGCCTACCCGTTTTACATCGCCATTAGCCGCGCCTGCAACAGTACAGGCTCCCTGAAGCCCTATCGCAGCATCGCACAGCGCCGGCCACCCCCAATCCGCAATCATAGATCAGAAATCGCCACCGTGCCGCCCCCAATCACCAATCCACAATCACCAATCCAAAATCCCAAATCCCAAATCCCAAATCCCAACGACTGGCGGCGCCTGCTCCGCTACCTGCGGCCCTACCGCGGGCACATGGCCCTGGCCCTCGCCATGCTCGCCGGCTCGAGCGCCATCGGCCTGGCCTTTCCCCTGGTGATCGTCCGCCTGCTTGACGCCGTGCTGCAACAGCAGAACCTCACGCTGCTCAACGGCCTGGCCCTGGCCCTGCTGGGCATGTTCCTGCTCCAGGCCCTGCTCACCTTCGGCCAGAGCTACATCCTCAACCTCGTCGGCGAGCGGATCGTCCTTGACCTGCGCGTCGCCCTCTACCGCCACCTGCAGTCGCTCTCCCTCGACTTCTTCGCCAGCCGGCGCACCGGCGAGATCCTCTCGCGCCTCTCCAGCGATGTGACCCAGGTGCGGGCGGCGCTGACCAGCAATATTACCCAGCTCCTCTCCAGCCTGATCGCCCTGGTCGGCTCGGTCATCATCGTCTTCCTGCTCAACCCGCGCCTGGTGGGCTTCGTGCTCGTCCTGGCCCTCGGCGTGGTCGCGGTGGCCGCCAGCTTCGGGCGCATGCTCCAGCGGCTCAGCACCCGCGCCCAGGACGAACTGGCCAGCGCGACGGTGGCGGTCGAGGAGGGGTTGCAGGGCATCCGCGTGGTCAAGAGCTTCGCCCGCGAGAGCTACGAGGTCGAGCGCTACGCGGCGGCCATGGAGCGCACCCTCGGCGCGAGCCTGCGTCTGGCGCTGCTGCGCTCCGCCTTCGGCGGGCTGATGGCCTTCCTCGGCTTCAGCGGCATCGCCGCCATCCTCTGGTTCAGCGGCCGCGAGGTTCTGGCCGGCCGGCTGGCCTTCTCGACCATCAGCGGCTTCCTGATCTACGCGATCACCATCGGCGCCTCCCTGGGCCAGCTCTCGGGCCTCTACGGCCAGTTCCGCGAGGCCCTGGGAGCCGTGCGGCGCGTCTTCGAGATCCTCGACACCCGGCCCACCGTCACCGACGCGCCCGGCGCGCCCGACCTGCCCCCCGTCGCCGGGGCGATCAGGTTCGAGAACGTCTCCTTCGCCTACGAGCCGGGGCGCGAGGTGCTCCGCCAGATCTCGCTAACGGTGCGCCCCGGCGAGATCGTCGCCCTGGTCGGGCCGAGCGGCGCCGGCAAGAGCACCCTCTTCAACCTCATCCCGCGTTTCTACGACCCCACCAGCGGCACGGTGGCGATTGACGGCATTGACGTGCGCGCGGTGACCCAGCGCAGCCTGCGGGCGCAGATCGGCCTGGTGCCGCAGGAGACCATGCTCTTCGGCGGCACGATCCGCGAGAACATCGCCTACGGCCGGCTCGACGCGGACGAGGCGGCCATCATCGCCGCGGCGCGGGCGGCCAACGCCCACGACTTCATCATAGCCACGCCCCACGGCTACGACACCATCGTGGGCGAGCGAGGCATCAAACTGAGCGGGGGCCAGCGCCAGCGCATCGCCATCGCCCGGGCCATGCTCAAGGACCCGCGCATCCTCCTGCTCGACGAGGCCACCAGCTCGCTCGACAGCGAGTCAGAGGCCCTGGTGCAGGAGGCCCTCGACCGGCTGATGCGCGGGCGCACCGCGGTGATCATCGCCCACCGCCTCAGCACGGTGGCCATCGCCCACCGGATCATCGTGCTCGACCGGGGCCGCATCGTCGAGGAGGGCAGCCACGCCGAACTGCTGGCCCGTCAGGGCCTGTACGCCCGGCTCTACGCCCTCCAGTTCCGCGAGCTCGACAACGGCGCCGAAACGCCCGTAGCCGCCAGCGTCGAGCAGCAGTGACGCCGCACGCAGATCTACCGCAGGGCGCGCAAATGACAAGCCTGGCGCTACTGGGAGGAGGTTCGGAGGGGTTGCACCCCTCGGAACGTTCCCCTTCCTGGTGCGGCGCGGCTTCGCCGCGCCGCACCAGGAAGAGAAGATCTTTGGGGGCCTGCGGCCCACGCAACCCCCGCCAGGGGCAAAGTGACAAAGTAGAACTAAGCGAGGGCTTTAGCCCGCAGCGGGCCATGCCTTCGCAGGGACGAACGTGCTATGCCGGATTCATAGCCCCAATCTGCAATCCAAAATCCAAAATCCAAAATCCAAAATTCCCCGGGGGGTTCCCATGCTCACCATCCTGCACGACATCTCCATGCCGGTGCGCGCGGACATGCCGGTGTACCCCGGCGACCCGCCGATCGGCCTGGAACCGCAACTCACCCTCGCCGCCGACGGGGCGAACGTCACCGCCATCCGCAACGCCAGCACCCACTTCGGCACCCACGTGGACCTGCCGCGGCACATCCTCGCCGGGGGCGCATGTCTCGACGACGTGCCGCTGGAGCGTTTCTGCGGCCCGGCGCGGGTGATCCACATCCGCGACCGCCGGGCGATCACTGTCGAGGAACTGGCCGGCCACCCGATCGATCCCGGCGACCGCGTCCTCTTCCACACCCGCAACAGTGAGGAGCGCCTGCTGGAGCGCCCGGATTTCGTCCATGATTATGTCTACCTGACCCCCGCGGCCGCCGCCGAACTGGTGCGGCGGCAGGCGGGCCTGGTGGGCATTGACTATCTCTCGGTGGACCCGCCGGACGACCCGCGGCTGCCCGCGCACCACATCCTGCTCGGCGCGGGTGTGCTGATCCTGGAGGGGGCGGCCCTGGCGGGCGTGGCCCCCGGCCCGTACCAGCTCATCTGCCTGCCCCTGCGCATCAGTGGCGGCGACGGCGCCCCGGCGCGGGCCGTGCTGGCCCGGCTGTAGGGGGCAGGGGCGAGCCCGGTGCGCTACAATACAAGAAGCATTTATTAGCGGTCCGGCGCTCCGAAGATGCGGGGCGCGGACAGGAGGGGGCGTGACAGGGCAAAGCCTTCCTCCTGATAAAGGAGCGACCTGTCACCGCCAGGTTTCAAATCCACAAGGAGGACCGCACCATGACGTTTGAAGAACTTGCGCGCGGCGTGCAGTTTATGGTTGACCAGCAGGGGCACACCACTGCGGTCGTACTGACGCCGGAGTTGTGGCGCCAGATCCTGGAGGCGCTGGAGGATGCGGAGGATCGCGAATTGCTTCGGACGCTCCGCGACCGGATCGCGGCCGGACCACGGGCGGCCGGCGCGCTGCAATGGAACGAGGTCTCAAACGAATGGGAGTGAGTTACGACCTGTTCATTGAGCCCGAGGTCCACGCCCTGCGCCACACGCTACCGGGCAAGCTGCGGCAACGCGTGCGCCTCGCTATTGCGCAACTGGCGACAGAGCCCCGGCCACACGAAAGCCGCCCGATGAACGCGAACGATCTCAATATGCGCCCTGATGTCGAGCTCCGTCGCATCAGGCTCGAGCGTTGGCGAATCATCTATGCCGTTTGTGAGGCTGAGCGTTGGGTCTGGGTGCTCGCTATTCGTCGCTGCCCACCGTATGGGTATGATGATCTCGCAGAACTGATCGCCCGCCTTCCGCCGCCATAGGATATTGCTGATCGCACGCAACGGACTGCGTTGATGGGGTGCTTGTTCGGGTCTACCGCAGAGCACGCGGAGGAGCGCGGAGGATGGGCTGGTCGAAACACTTCCCGCTTCTTCACACGCTCTGCGGTGATCACACAGGAGATGTGATTCCTGGTATGATCTTCGTGGTGAACCTTCACCGCAGAAAGGAGCGGCAGCATGGATCGCTACCAGATCGGCCCTGCCACCCTTGAACTGGTGCGGGGCGACATCGTCGTGCAGGACGTGGACGCGATCGTCAACGCGGCCAACGAGGGCCTGGCCGAGGGCGGCGGGGTCTGCGGGGCGATCTTCCGCGCCGCCGGGCGCGAGGAGCTTGCGGCCGCCTGCCGGCCCCTGGCCCCCTGCCCCACCGGCGAGGCCCGCATTACCCCCGGCTTCGCGCTGCGCGCGCGCCACATCATCCACGCCGTCGGCCCGGTCTACCGCGCCGACGACCCGGCCACTTCAGCCCGCCTGCTGGCCGCCGCCTACGCCAGCAGCCTGGCCCTGGCCGCGCAGCACGGGCTGAGCAGCGTGGCCTTCCCCAGTATCAGCACTGGCATCTTCGGCTACCCCGTCGCCGAGGCCGCGCGGGTGGCCCTCGCCGCCGTGCGCGACGCCCTCGCCGCGGGCGGCAGCGTGACCCTGGTGCGCTTTGTGCTCTGGGACGAGGGCAGCCTCGACGCCTACCGCGAGGCTGCCCGGACCCTCGGCCTCGCGCCCGCGGCGTAGTACGGGGGGCGTGCTTCCCGGATGAAGGCGCGACCCTCCCCGAACAACCTTTTTCTCACCCCGTGAAGAGCCTCAAGCGTAGCTTGCAGGCATTGAGCATTCGGGCAGGGGCGTGGGGAAACCAGGTTTCCCCGCGCCCCTCCCATCGTTGGCCGGTATCGGCAATCCAAAATCGTATCGACCATCCCTGCAAAACCGTAGCAAAACTCTGGTAAAGTAGCGCCAGCGCACCGCGCCCGTGCGCGGTGCGGTCGTGGGCGGCCCTCAGGTTGGGCCGCCGGTAATAATGGAGCCACCCGTGGATCTCACCATCAACGACCAGACCTACCAGGTGGCCGACGACCCGCCGCGCGTGCTGCTCTGGGTGCTGCGCGACGAACTCGGCCTCACCGGCACCAAGTTCGGCTGCGGCGCGGGCTACTGCGGCGCCTGTACCGTTCACCTCGACGGCGTCGCCGTCCGAAGCTGCCTGACCCCCCTCCGCCAGGCCGCCGGCAAAAAGGTTACGACCATCGAGGGCCTGGCCCGGGGCGAGGTGCTGCATCCGGTGCAACGGGCTTTCCTGGAGGTTCAGGCGCCCCAGTGCGGCTGGTGCATGAGCGGCCAGATGATGGCCGCCGCCGCGCTCATCGCCGCCAATCCCGACCCCTCGGACGAGGAGATTACCGCGGCAATGGAGGGCAATTTCTGTCGCTGCGGGGCCTACGTTCGCATCCGCCGGGCGGTGGCCCGCGCTGCCGTGCTGGCCCGTAGCCCCGGGGAGGCCGCATGAGCCAGCCGCCTCCTCGCCGCTGGCGCCTCTCGCGCCGCGGCTTCCTCATCGGCGCCGGCGTGGTCGGCGGGGGCCTGGCCCTCGGCGCCACCCTCGGCCTGCCCGCCCTGCGCCTCGTCCTCGCCGATGCCTTCGAGGGCGCCGCGCCGCCGACCATCGTCACCACCGATCCGCTCCTGTGGTTCGACATCGCCCCCGACGGCCGGGTGCGCCTCGCCGTCCCCAAAACCGAAATGGGCCAGGGCATCCACACCGCCCTCGCCCAGATCGCCGCCGAGGAGCTGGAACTGGCCTGGGAGCAGATCGAGGTCGTCCAGAGCGGCTCCCTCGGCCCGGTGACTGACAACTTCGGCACCAATGCCAGCAACTCGGTCTCTTCGCTCTTCGCCCCGCTGCGCGAGACGGCGGCGACCCTGCGCGAGTTGCTCCGCGCCGAGGCCGCCGAGCGCCTGGGGGTCGCGCCTGCCGCATTGAGCGCCGCCGCCGGGGCCTTCTTCGTCACCGCCGAGCCGCAGCGCCGGCTGAGCTACGGCGAACTGGCGACCGGCGCCGCCGCCCGCGAGGTTCCCGCCGAGCCGCCGCCCCTGAAGCCGGGCGCCGCCTGGACGCTGATTGGCGCCAGCCTGCCCCGCGTGGACCTCCCGGCCAAGATCCGCGGCGCCGCCACCTACGGCTACGACGCCCGGGTCGAGGGCATGCTCTTCGGCGCGGTGGCCCGCCCGCCGAGCCTCGGCGCGACCCTGCGCCGGGCCGCCCCCGGCGACGCCGCCACGCGCCCCGGCGTGGTCGCCGTGGTCATCGAGCGCGACTTCGCCGGCGTCGTCGCCGAATCGCGCAGCGCCGCCGCGTCCGCCGTGCGCGCGCTGGATGTGGAATGGATCGAGCAACCGCCGCTTCAGCAGGAGCAGATTGACGCCCTGGTGCGCGCCGCCCCCGGCCGGGGCGTCGCCGTTCAGCGGGTGGGCGACGCCGCCGCGGTCCTGCGCGGCGCCGGGGTGATCACGGCGGAGTACCGCACTCCCATGGCCGCCCATGCCCACCTGGAACCCCAGGCTGCGCTGGTGGACGTGCGCCCCGACCGGGTGCGGGCCTGGGTCAGCACCCAGTACGCCGCGGGAACCGCGCAGGCCATCGCCCGCGCCCTGGGCCGCAACCCGCGCAGCGTTGAGGTCATCCCCACCTACCTGGGCGGCGGCTTCGGGCGGCGCATGGTCAGCGAAGTGGCGGTGGAGGCTGCGCGGCTCTCGGCGGCGGCAGGCCGGCCTGTTCACGTCGGCTGGAGCCGGGCCGAGGAGTTCCAGCACGGCTTCGTGCGCCCGCCCACCCATCACGTGCTGCGCGCGGTCCTGGGGCCAGGCGGGCGCATCGCAGCCATTGAGCACAGCCAGGCCAGCGGCGACGTTATCTTCCCGTTTGTTCCCGCCCCCGTCGGGGCCTTCTTCGGGGCCGACTTCGGCGCATGGCGCGGCGCGCGCATCACCTACGCCGTACCGAACATCACCGTAACCTCTGAGCGTGTACCGCTGCCCATCCCCACCGGCGCCTGGCGCGGCCTTGGTCTGCTCGCCAACATCTTCGCCATCGAGAGCTTCATTGACGAACTGGCCCACGCCGCCGGCGCCGACCCGCTGGCCTTCCGCATCGCCCACGCTGGCGACGACGAACGCGGACGCCGCCTGCGCACCGTGCTCGCCGAAGTGGCCGCGCGCTCGGATTGGGGCGGTCCCGTGCCCGCCGGACGCGCCCGCGGCCTCGCCTGCGCGATGGATGCCGGCACCGTGGTGGCCCACGTCGCCGAGGTCTCGCGCACAACCGAAGGCGGGATACGCGTGCACCGGGTCTGGGCAGCGGTGGACCCCGGGCTGCCGATCAACCCCGACGGGGTGGCGGCCCAGACCGAGGGCAACATCTGCATGGGGCTGAGTTCGGTGCTCTTCGAGCGGCTCAGCGTGCGCAACGGGCGGTTCGCCGCCGACAACTTCGGCGCCTACCCCCTGCTCAGCATACGCGACGCGCCGGCGATCGAGGTCGCCGTGCTGCGCAGCGGCGACGTGCCCTATGGCGTGGGCGAGCCGCCGATGGGGCCGATCGGCGCCGCGGTGGCCAACGCCGTCTTCGCCCTCACCGGCGAGCGGATGCGCGAATTACCGCTTATGGGCGGGCACTCGAATTCGCCGCCGCCATAATTGCGGCATTCAGCAACCGGTACAACTCCGCCGACAGCGCTTCGTATTGAACTTGAGCCTCCCCGCCGAACGCCAGGTCGTTCCACGATCCCATGCCGCCAAAGACCCAGGCCGCCTGAACGGCGTCAAGGAGCTGCGCGCCAATTTCGGGAAGAACGTTCTTCGGCGCAAGACGCGCATGAGGTTCAACCGGATATGGAGAAACAAGGCAAGCAAGCGCCACATCAAAGGCTCTTGCGAATCGCTCCTCGTAATGCGCCCGGGCGAACTCTGCAATCTCTGGCAGGTGAGCCACGAGTTGCTGCCTGATCTCCTCCGCGCTGGCGCTTGCCTCGGCTCGCGATGATGGACCATTAGCCACGACGCGGCCGTAGGTGACCCGCCAGATTTTCCCGTCCTCGCGAGCGCGATCTCCGAGTTCCCAGCGGGCCGCCCAGTAGTCAGACCCTGCCGGCTTCACGGCCTCGACAACCCAGTCGCCGCCGCCGCCGACAAATCCGACCAGCAGGCTATCCGGGACTTTCTGATCTCCTATGTCCTCGCCAGCCGATGGCTCATACAGCAGACGCAGCGCATATGCGCCCTCATCCTTGATGCGCCTGAACCAGGCGACAGGATCAGAGGCATATGAAACTTCCTCCAGAGTTGTTCCCATTCTTCTGAGATCAACGAACTGCACATATTCACAGAACGCAAACGTTCTATTGGACGAATAGAAGCCGTCTTCATCAAAGGAAGCCGGCTCTCTCAACGCCGCATTGCCCCAGATGGCGAGGGCGATTACCTGTGAGATACTACCTTGCATGAAACTCTCCAAAGCTCAACAGTCTGCCGCTCGGCCGCAGCGCGCCTGGGAGCAAGGCGAGCGCTTGAGCAGGTGGCTGTAGCGAGGGGTCAGCCCGCTTTTCGCCTTTGGGTCACTCAACGCTTAAATCCTCAAAATCATTCTGAACTGTATCTGTGTAGATACGAAGCAATTGCTCTTGCTCGTTCATTTGACGAACTTCTGGGTCAATGATTAACTGAAAATCTCCAAATGCCACATTTTTTCAAAAGGTTGCTTGAATAGTTGGTTTAACCGGGAAGAGTTTTCCCAAATCAAGACATCACATTCAAAATTCCAAGAATATCCATTCTCGCTATAAGCAGGACCGGTTAGATTGCTACTACCAATTATGGCAGCGATAGGCTTCCCTTGTTTTAGGCGAATTGCGATTTTGGCGTGCCAGTTTCTTTTGGGAGCCAAGTAAGGTTTTACATAGAGATCTTTTTGTCTCAATCGCCTGACGAAATTTTTGTAGTGGTCAAGCCATTGTTTGTCCAACTTACCCGCAATCGTGATAATTCGTTTACCCTTACAACCTCTCAGGAGAACATCCAGCAGTTTGTCATCCAGGATTTTGTACTTATAGCCTGCCGCTGGCTCCCAGATATACCCAGAGCATAGAACTAAATCATCTGCGTCGCGAAGTAGTATCAAGCGATGAAGCATCTCCCTGAACAGGCTAAACTCTCTGTCTGTTCGCAAAGTTATTCTGATAGGCAATTGACCACCCCATTTAACTGTTGGCTATGGATAAGCGGGCTAACGGCCCGGGCATCAGCGGTGCCGCACCCTAGATTCGATACGGCTGTTGAGCCGAATCGAACCTTCAAAATCGCGCCGATCTCGATCAACGCGAAGCGGCATCCGTTGCATGCCCTTGTTTGCCCGCCGCGGTTGGTTGGTAATACTTTAGAAGATGAGTAGAGAAATTATACCGATTACCAAACTAAAAGTAACTAAACCGCCGTATAAGAACAACATTTCTCTAAAGAAAAGAATTTTCCCGAAATTCACAAACCTCTTGTACTCTTTTGTGTTTCTGTACTGTTTTCCAGACGTATCAAGAACGGTAAAATTCGCTAATCTTTTTTGGCTGTATGATAATTCTAGGTCAGGGCTATTTACGAATTGCTCTATTTTACGAAATCTGAAAGAGTCACCTCGATATAAATAGAGCCACCAGGCATCCACCAACCAGAACATAATTGGCAGGATGACAGTGATAATCACATATTTTCTCAAGTCACTTTGCCCAATCATAACCGTCAATGCTGCGCCCCAGCTAACAATAGCGAAATTCTTAACGCTCTGTGAAATTGTTTCCCGTCTAGATATGCTTCTCTCGAGGATATCTATTTCCATTTTCAGACACTCTATTTGAAAGGCAAAGCTCTGCTTTTGAGCCTCCGAAATAGGTTTCGCATGATGATCGAGATCATTTTCTAGGAGCCTGTTCAGCAAAGGATCGCTCATTGACAACTCCCCTGTGCAAGTCTTTTGGACAGAGACAGCAACCCTATTACTATATCGCTTGATCGTAGTGCAAGCTGTCGAAAGAACGGACGTTCTGCCTATATTCAGGAAGAGGCGTGAAATCGGCGGGCTAACACGAAGTAGACCGATCGCCTCCCGCTCTTGCTGCCTGTAACCTGCCGTCTTCCGGTAATCGCCCGGATGCGGCGAGCCAGCTATGAACCGCATCTTCGGCCAGTTGCGCGGCGAAACGGCGCCCCTTGCGCGTATCGCGCCGCACCTGCGAGAGAGTATAAATCAACCCCATAGGCGGCGTAAAGGGTTGCCGAATAGGTCCCCGTGCTACCGCCAGAACTGCTTGATCGACTCTGCTCACATCTTCCGACCACCTTCGTACCGCAGCGCAAACGGCTTCAATAAGCTCATCCGCCGCGCGCTCTGCGGTTCATCTGCACCCGTACCGCCCGATCAGCCGCGCGGCGCGCTGCATCGCGAACACTGCTCGCTCCGCATCGCAGGGGTGCACCTCGAATGGGCGCGCCGATTTTACCGTTTACACAACACGCGCCATCCGCGCGAAGTGCCTCCTCCACACGCAGCGCCGGTGAGCCGGTTGCATCTTCCGCGCACGGTAGTAGTAAAAAATTGGTTAAAACAGGACCATGGACCGATGGCATACCCCTCAAGACGGCAGCTACACTGAGCACGCTCGCGCCTGATCACGTCTATGCTCATCACCCGCCACAGGAGAGGCCAGTATGCTCAAACTGCTGCGCCATTTCGCAGTGATGACAGGGGTAGTTGCTCTGTGCGCCTTGCTCCTTCCTTCCGCTCTGCCGGCGGTCGGCAATGCCCAGACCGGCAGGCAGAGCAGGGTTTTTGCGCCCTTCATCGCCCGCGATGGCATCCCCGCCCTGGTTTTCGTCTCGCGCCAGATCCGCGACCGCGGCACCATCTACTGGGATAGGCCCAGAGATATGCCCGGCGTCGGCCCGTACTCGCGCTTCCGTCCGGCCAACCCCGGCAGGCTGCTGATCCGCGAGGCCGACGGTACGGTGCGCACCCTCATTGACGGGGCCAACCCCACGCCCGCGACCCTCAACCTGATTGATGTCAACGCGCCCGATGTCTCCTACGATGGCACGACGATCGTCTTCGCCGGGCTTCCCGCCGGCAACTATGACCAGGACCCCGGCGCCCATCCCGGGGCCTGGCGCATCTATACCATCGGCGTGGACGGGCGCGGGCTGCGTCAGGTGACCTTTAGCGACCAGCGCCTGGACCTTTCCCATCTCGGCCCTGCCGCTGCGCCGCTCTCCGGCTACGATGACGGCGATCCGGTGTGGCTGCCGGACGGCCGCATCGTCTTCTCATCAACGCGCTGGCCTTCCTTCGCCCAGTACAGCGGCACGCGCACGACCAACCTGTTCGTGGTGAACGCCGACGGCTCGGGCCTGCGCCGCATCACCGCCGAGCGCAACGGCGCCGACCGCCCCCTGGTGGACCCGCTGACCGGACGGATCGTCTATGCCCGCTGGTGGCGCAACCACCGCTTCCCAAGCAACAGCGCGGCAACGGTGGCGGACCCCGCGGGAGGTTTCAGGCAGCGGGACGGCCTGACCACCGACCGCGACAACCAGGTGGGCGGCGCCGATGCTTCCTTCCGCAACGCCTGGCACGCGGCATCAATCAATCCTGATGGCACCGATCTGCGCATGTTGACGGGACGGTTCCGCGACGAGGCGGCCAATCACACCTACGGCGGGACCTTCCTGCCTAATGGCCAGTTCGCGGCCAACTTTTTCCCGATGTTCAACATGAGCGAAGCCGCCGGCTTCGGCGGCATCCGCCTCTACAGCCGCGGCCCGACGCCCTTTACGCCCGTGATCGGCATCACCTCGCTGACCCTCGACTACGTAAACCCCGACAATCCCACCTCGTTTGGCGTCTTCAGGGGCGATTATGCGGCCGAACCCGAAGCCCTTTCCAACCACCGCCTGGTGATCTCGCTCGCCAGAGATATCAACCAGGACTATGGGCTTTACACGGTCAACATTGATGGAACCGATCTGCGCCCGCTCCTCAATTACCCCGGCACGTCGGAGCTGCGGGCGCGCGCCGTCCGGCCCCGGCCGCTCCCGCCGATCATCCCCGACACGGTGACGCAGCCGGCGAGCATGGTTCCCCCGCCCGCGGGCGGGCCCTTCAACCAGGACGGAACGTTCATCTTCGATGTGCTCAACATCTACGCCAATGCGCCGGTGGATAGCGACATCATCAGCGCGCCGCCCGCAGGCTCGGCCGCTACGCTGCGCTTCTTTCTTGACCACCAGCGCACCAGCACCGGCTCCTTCCCCAACCTCGACTGGCCGATCCTGCTGAGCGAGCTGCCCGTCAGCCCGGCAGGCGTCGTCCGCAACGACCAGACGCCGGCCAACCTCCCGCTGTTCGAGCAACTGCGTGATGCGGCGGGGAACGTGCCGCTGCTGCCGGGCGGCAATGGCGGCGCCCACGTCGCAGGGATGAACTTCGGGCGGCCCGGCGAGCACGTGCGCTGTGTGGGCTGCCACGCCGGCCACTCGATGATGCCGGTCCCCGCCACTGAGGAGGAAGCGGCGTGGACCAACCTGGCCCCGGGCGCTACGGTCACGGTCTCCTCGACCCGTGACCCCAACTACAACGGCGGCGTTAACGACCGGCGCGTGCTGAAAGGCCCCATCTTCGCCTACTGGACCAGCGCCCCCGGACAGACAACCGGCCAGTGGGTGCAGTTGACCTTCCCGGTGCCGGTGACGGTACGCAACGTGCGGCTCTACAACCCGCGCCGCGGCGACGAGGCGAATTCGAGCCTGCAGGTCGAGGGCGCGACCGTGGTGCTGTACGCCGACGCCCGTGCGACGCAGGAGGTTGCCCGGTCCTCGGTGGGGCGGATCACCACTCAGGGGACCGATGTGCCATTCACCGAGGTGCGCGCCCGCGCCGTGCGCGTGCTGATTGACAGCATGAGCGGGACCTTCTACGGCATGCGCGTCGCCAGTCTGGCGGAGATAGAGGTGATTGCGCGCGCCGAGGCGCCATAGCCGAGCGTGAAGGGCATATGGGGAGCGGGGAGGAGCTTTGTCCTCCCCGCCCCCCGTTCTTGACTCTCCCCCATCTCCGTACATCCACACAGGCATCCCGTGCGGCCAGCCTCGCGGCCGGTCGGGCCGGTCCGCTACCTTACGGCACGTCTCGCATACCTTGAACCAGGGCTTCCCGATCACTTGTGACGCCAGGATGCGATGGCACAGAGGCCTGGCATCACGACCACGAACACATTGCGCCTTCGCGCCTGTGCGTCACTCTTTCTGAGAAAGGCCCTGATTAGCAGGAGCCGTCCCCACCCACGTCTCTCGCCCGCACGCCGGGCAAACCCGCTGCTCGGGCGGGTCGCCTGCGGGCAGCGGCCCCCCCGGGAGTCGCTGCCCGCACGCGCAGACGTAGCCGATCAGCCGCGCCGGGTTGCCCACAACCAGCCCGTAGTCGGGCACGTCGCGGGTGACCACCGCGCCCGATCCCACCATCGCGAAACGGCCAACGGTTACGCCGCAGACGATGGTCGCATTAGCGCCCAGGCTCGCGCCGTAGCGAATCAGGGTCGGAACCAGCTTCCAGTCCGTCGCCGCTTTGAGTGTGCCATCGGGATTAATCGCCCGCGGAACTTTGTCGTTGGTGAAACAGACGTGGGGGCCAACGAACACACCGTCCTCGATGGTGACGCCGTGAAAGACCGAGATATTGCTCTGAAACTTGACGCAGCGGCCGATCTGCACGCCGATGTCAATATAGCAACCTCTACCGATGATGCACTCGGACCCGATGACGACCCCCTCGCGCACCTGGGTCCAGTGCCAGATGCGGGTTCCGGGGCCGATCCGGGCCTGCGGGTCAACGATCGCCGTGGGATGGATGCTGACCTGGGGCCGCGATTCCTGGTCGCTCATTGCACTTTCCTCACTAGGAGCCTATCCCGATAACCGGTTTATCCGAATTATAATCCGGGAGGGCTTTGCCCTCGCCGACCTTCTAACCAGGCAGGTGGCGGGGAAACGTGGTTTCCCCTCCCGCCTAAAGGAGTTGTTCGGATAGGCTCCAAGACACGCTTTGCACCAAAGTTACCGTTTTACCGTTGGAAAGGGGCTGGGAGGCGATGCCTCCCTGACCGTTCTTTCTGACCCTGGCGGCAGGCGTGTCCTGACTCAGCCGGGACGCGTGCGTGCTATGGGCGGAACAGGCCCGAACGGGTCAACAGTGTTAGGCAACGCCTCAAAGACGACAGAGCGCCGAAAAAGACGCCAGCGTTCATGCCGCAAGATGTACGGGGCAAAACCGGCCCGTTGACATCCTTTGAGCGCCGGGATGTTATCCGCATGCACAAAGGTCAGCACATAGCGCGCGCCAAAATCTAGGACCTTAACCGCAATCTGAGCCATGGCGCCGGCCATAATGCCCTGTCCCTGAAATGCCTCAGGCGTGAAAGCGTGTTCGAGTAGCGCTTCATCTGGAGCAAGCCACGGAAAGAGCCCGCCAAAATACTCGTGAACGCGAGCGTTGTCTGCAGGTTTAATGAGGAACTGCATATAGCAAAGGGTTACCACACTCGAGAATGCCGCCTGGCTTCTTCGTAATCGCCGACCCTGATCAATGCCCCAATCGCGAGCATCTTATTGTAGATGCGACGCATGACTTCACATCCCTTGCCTAAAACTGATAAGCCCTCTGGACAGCTTTCAGCCCGGGGGCCCTGTTGATGCAGCTACTGCCTGTCAATAAACAGGTGGCGTTTCATACACGCGCACGTAGTCAACAAGGGTGTGATGGGGCAAATCAGCTTCGGATACTAATCCATAATAAGCTTCGATTTCATCGGTTAATTTAATATAAAGGGGTGTCTGCGCAACCCCACCCTGCGCGGTACGCCAGGTTTCCTTGCCGTCTATGTAGAACACATACACGTCCGGCGTCCAGAGCAATCCAAAGACGTGGTAGCCAGCGCTCAAGCCAGGCATGCGCACTTCGCGCACCGCTTTCTTATGATGTTGATCGTCGTAACCATCCCAGTGCAGGGCATGGGTCACAAAATCGGTCTCCCAGTACTCAAAGATATCGATCTCCGTTCCATCGCGACCGCTATTGTCAACGAGCTTCACCGAGTCGTTATAGAGCCAGAAGGCCGGCCAGTGACCGGGGCGCGTTGCGTCGTAGGCAAAGGCGACTCTGGCCTCAAAATACCCAAAGGCGCGCTCGAACTTGCCGCGTGAGCGGATCGCCCCCGAGAAATACTCATTGTCCCAGTACTTTGCCCCCCACGGGTTGCGCTCGTCCTGCGGGCATTTCTCCCGAAACTCTGCCAGCGGAACCTCGCGCGTGCGGAGCACCAGGTTGCCGCGTCCATCAAGGTAGGCATCTTCCTCTGACCACCAACCCAGGCGACGCTCCCAGCATCCCCACGATCGTCGGCCCATGACCTCCCACTTGCTGGTGTCAATGGAGGTCCCATTAAACTCATCGTGCCAGATCAGCCGCCAACCAGAGGCAGGCGGCGTCACTGTCGGCAGATACTGGCCGGTCGAAGGGGTAGCTGGCTGCCCCGCAGGCAATGTGGGCCGAGGCTGGACAGGCGGGGTCGCCGTAGGCGCAACGGCCGCGTCAGTGCGGGTATGAGGAGTCGAGGTAGGGCCTGGAAGAGCGGATGGAATGCGGTTGCACGCCGCAATGAGCAACAGCCCTACGAGAAGGATTAGCATCCAGAGCCTGCGTGGCCCTGGCTGGCGATAGCTGCCACGATACCGGATAGGTTGTCGCTGGTTTTTCATCCGGACTGCTCATCCACGCAAACCAAAAGACATAGCTGGCCGCGGCATCTCAGACCGCCAGCCGCTTCAAGCAATGGTTGGGCCACAACCACCGGCGGGTCTGGCCAGAGGCAATGACCTATAGTCCGACATTTGCCAATATCGCCCACTATAGCCCCACGGTGCGCACCAACTCCCTGACATCGACATCGTCCGAGATCCACGGCCTGACCGTATCATAGAGCCGCCGGACGAAAGGGTTATAAAAACATTCGAGCGCCTCGGGATACAGAGCGACTTGACCACCGAATCCTAACTTGAAACCCCTTGCCGACTGCCGCACCGACTCAGGTATTTCCCCTCCGCTTAACACCGCTTGCGCTGCTTCATAGTCGATCCCATCAACGTCGAAGTAACGGTAGCCGTTGGCCCGTGCCCAGGTTATCGCCGTCGACCAGAGCAACTCATTCGGGCGCAGGCGACCCGTGTCTCCGCGCCAACCGACGCGCTTCATCATCGCGGCTTCTCCAAACGCGACGATTAGGGCGCCCGACAGCCTTTCGCCCTGATGTTCCGCCAGGAAGATCCGTGCGTGCCCGGACGGGCTGAACAATTGCCATAAACTACGCAGATAGGACTCTGGCTCAAGTTCGAATCCCTGACGCTGCGCTGTAGCGCTGAGCAATGCGTAGAATGCCGCCAGATCGCTCTCGCCGCCTTCACGGATGACAATCCCCTGGCGCTGGGCCAGACGAATGTTGTACCGCGTACTTGATCGCATTCGCGCCAGGATGGTTTCCGGCTCGGCGCTCAGATCAATTCTCACCGTCGCCCGATCCCACGGAGAGACAGGACTCGGACGAAAGCCCATCCGGGTGAGTTGTTCACCATACTGGCCATTCAAAGGAAGCTGGAGCGACAGATAGTGAATACGGCATGAACGTGCCAGACGGTGCAGGGTAGCGATCAAATCCCGCATGAGGACGGGAGAATCATCGACGGAAATCGGCCCGTGCTGGACATACGCCACCCCGCCAATTCCCGGCAACGTGCGCATCAACATTTGCGCGCCTGCGACGATCTTTCCCTCGGAGCGCGCAATGACCCGTGCCGGGCGCCATCCAGAAAGGGATTTGAGCCGCGCCCACAGACTTGTCTGGTTGTGACCGCCTCCCGGCGTCGCGGCAAGGAAAGCGTCCCAGGCATCATCCTCTAGATCGAACGAAGTGGACAGGACAACGTTACCCGCGACGAAACATGGCACATCACGCCGCCTAAACCCAGCCTCACTTCCCTTCCTAACCATATGCAACACCTCCTTATCTGATTTGACGAGGCTCGTCCACCTTCGATCTACGTAAAATACCGATACAGAGCCGCCCCGGCCCGTTCGGTCACCTCGTCGGAAACGCCGGGATCAACAAACAGTTCGGTGAGACGATTGATCAGGCCGCGCAATTGGGCGTCACGCGCACTGGCGGCGCCTTCCGGCATGTATCTCAGAAAGGAGATGGTGCGTTCCTCGGTAGCGAACTTGCGCTTGTAGCGCACCAACCCCTCCTGATCCCAGTCGCTCAGACCAAAATCGAGCCAGGCGTAGCCGCGTTCCCGGGCGTAACACATGCTCTCCCAGATAACTAGATCATTCGGCCGGTGTTTGAGCTGGTCGAAATCCGAGGCGTTAAACTTGTAATAGATCGTGTCGCCCCATCCGAGGAAATAGACGCCGCCAATGATCGCGCCTTCGTGCTCGGCCAGCATCAGAAAGCCCCGATCGCGGGCCACAAACTCTTCCCAGAGGTGTTCAAAGAGCGCAAAGGGTTGGGCCAGCAAGCGATACTTGTACTTGCGAACCCTCAGATGCAGCCGAAAAAAGGCGTAGAGATCGTCACGACTTTCAGCAACGCGAACCCTGACGCCTTCAGCGCGCGCCTTCCGAATGGCCCGCCGGCTGGACTCGTCTATGCTGGACCAGAGCGTATCAGGATCGGATTGCAGGTTTACCCCGTGCCAGCGAGCGCGATTCACAAGAGTCAACCGTTCATCTTCAAGTGGCAGCGCGTTAAACAGACAGCGCATCGTGAACGGGCAGCCCTCGGCGAGTATGCGGGTGAGCAGCAAATTCAAAGTCTCGCGGTCACTGACCAGCGGATCGCAGTAATCCGAAAAGGGCATGGTGACGATCCGCGGCGCGAAAAGGTCTTCAATGCGGCAATAACTGAGGCCAGCGATTGGATGCCCGGCAGGATCAACCACAACATGGGCGCGGACGTCAAGACTATAGACCTGTTGGATCACCCGGACCCAGGGCGGCGACTGAAAGAGCGTGCTCGTATGCGTTGCCACCAGGGTCTGCCAGCGATGATCATGACCAGGGTCAATCGTCCGTATGTCTCTAGGCTCCTCCAGTTCCCTGCGATCCGTCGCCTCAATCTCGTCAGTGTGAGGAGCAACTACTTCGCCGGGCGCACCGAGCGCCTGAAGGTGTGCATATTTTTCCACGCTGCAATCCTTTCGATGAGAGCAACAAACTCGACCGCCTGCACCGGCCAGCGCAGGGTTTCGTAGACTTTGCTGGCATTACGAACCCGGTTTTGCCGCAGTTCAGGGTTGCGGTACAACATCAGCACTGCCTCGGCCAGGGCCTCAGGGCTGTTATGATCAAAATAGGTGAGGCACGTGTCGTCGAAATAATCCTCCACTGCGCGCAGGCGCGAGATCACCACAGGCTTGCCGACCGCCAGATAGTCAAACATCTTTAGCGTATGCACCCAGCGCATCTCCGGTCGCTGCTCGATGGTTACCACCCCGATATCGGCGCGGTTAATAGCCCTCACCAGATCCTCGAAGGACACGTAGCCGTGGAAGCACACGATATCGTCCACCCCCAGTTCGCGCGTTAGCTGTTCAACCCGCTGACGCGCTGTACCGTCGCCGAAGATCTCGAAGCGCAGCCCGGGGATGTGCGCTCGCAGCAGCGCTACAGCGCGAATCGCGGTGGCATGGCCGTAGCGCTCCTCGATTGACCCGTGTGTCATGAGCGTGAAGGTATCGGGCGCCGGCGGCGAGGCCGCCTCCAGCGGTCTGAAGATGGCCTCGTTACTGGTGTTCAGAAAGACGGCAAACTTGTCGGCGGGCGCGCCACGAGCCACAAAGATACGCTTCATCTCCTCGGTGCAGGTGATGGCATAGTCGGCAAAGGCAATCGCGGCTTGCTCCATCGCGCTGAGGAGACGCACCACAGGATGCCGGGGGCCGATCCCATATTTGACCATAAAGATTTCCGGCATGCACTCGTGGAGATCAAAGACGACTCTCGCCCCTAGAAGTTTCGGCAGGGCTGCCGCAAAGGTAGTAAGGTCGGGCATATTAGTGGTCACGATCACATCGTAGCGCCGGCGCAGGTGCAGCCAGATCAGCGCCAGACTCAAGAGCACAAAGCCCCCCAGGTACTCATAGAGGTAGTGCAATTTGCCGCGCCGCTGGTGTTCCATTGGCAGCCGATAGACGTTGACGCCGTCTATCCGCTCCTGCGGCGCCTGTCGTGGATGATCGCGCAGACACACTACGTCAACCATGTGCCCCGCTCTGGCGAGCGCTTCCGCTTCTTTACGCAACCGCATACTCGAATAGTTGTTACAACGCACAAAACAGACTCTCAGCGCACGATTGCTCATTTCTACATCCTCGCTCCTAAAGGCGGCTCAGAACGCTGATATATGCCCGCCAGCGAATAAAAGGCCAGCGCCGCCAGCGCGCCGGCCAGCGCGGCGATCGCTGCGCCCAACGCCGCTTGTTGCGGCACCAGCCACCAGGCAACTACGCCGACAACCAGACACTGTAGCATTCGGGCTGAGGCTTCCAGCCAGACATTGCCGCTGCCGATCAGGGCGGCGGTGATGAGCAACTGAATGCCGCCAGCGATGGTCGCCAGCGCAAGGAACACATACGTGCCCAGATCGCCAGCGTAGGCAACCCCGAAGAGACCAATGACTACCCATTGCACAAGCAGGAGGTAGCCGGCAAGTATCACTGCGTTCAGCAGCGCAACCACGGCCAGAGTGCGCAGCAAGAGCAGCCGGCGTTGCCCTGCCGGCGCCTGCGAAATGCGGGACAGAAACAGGGTGGCAATACTGTGATTGATAATCGTGAACGCGGCGGTCAGGGTGTTAGCAAGCGAAAAGACTCCCAGCGCATCCAGAAACAAATGGTACTCCAGCAGCAGAATGGGAATGGCGGTATACAGCATATAGCTGATATGCGACACCCAGATCGGCCAGGAGAAACGCGCCAGATCCCCGAGCATGTCGAGGCGCAGATCGCTGCGACTCAGCGCGAGCGGCAGGGGCCAGCGCGCCTGGAGCGCCACGATGACCGGAACATACGACAGCGCGTAAATGGCCGCTGCTAGCGCAGGGGTCAGTGCGTCGCTGAACCAGAATACGATGAAGACCATCACCAACTGGAGCAAATTGCTGCCGACGTAAACCGCCGTCAACTGCCCTGACGCCGTAAAACCGGTCGCCAGCCCCCAGTAGCCGTAGTAGAGCGTCAGACCGGCAAACAGCAGCAGCACCTCGAAGGTCAACTGTCTCAAAGCGGCCAGGATCGGGATGGCCAATCCGAGACTGAGCAGGGCCAGCGCCGTCAGAAAGAACAGCCCATTGGTGATCACCGCGCGCAATTGCTGGCAGTTCGCACGTGCGCTCCCGACGTAGCGCGCCAGCACATACTGGCCGAATGGCTGAGTTGCCACTGCGATCAGACCGCCAATGGTGATCGCGTACTGCACCGCGCCATAGTCGGCGGGAACAAAGACGCGCGCCAGAATGAGCCAGAAGCCCATGGCGAGCAGCCGGCCAAGCGCCGTGCCAACCGAGAGCAGCGTCGAGCCGCGAATAAAGCTCCAGTCAAATTGACGAAACTGTTGCTTCAACTTTCCAAGACCGACACCGCCCCACATACATGTTCTCCCAGCAGGCTTTGCAGTTCATGGAACGCCCGTTCCCAGCGTTCACGTTTCTCAGCCGCGAGTTCCTTAATTTCGCACGCGAGGCGATCTTCATGGTCCTGGACGTAGCGCACGGCCTCAACGATGCTTGCAGCGGTATGTTCGACAAAGACGGTCCCTCTGGTGAAGTATTCGGTCAACACCGGCTGACGCGACAGGATGGTTGGCTTGCCCATGGCCATCGACTCAATGCCGCCCGACACCAGCGAGAATGGCTCCTCCGTCAACGTCATCACCGCCTGTGAGTTGCTCAGCAGATGCCAGAAGTCATCACCGCGCAGATAGCCGGTGAAGACCACATTGGCCGGCGCCGATGCCAGCACGCGCCGATCGGCGCGGCGTGTATCGCCGGTAATGCAGAAGCGCACATCCGGCAGGTGACGCGCCGCTTCAATGACAGGGACAACCGGTTCGTCCTCGGCAAAGATGTTGACCAGCGTCACCGTAAATGGATCCGCGGCGTTGCGCGGCGGCAACTGACCGGAAGCTACGCTCTTTGGCCGTCGTTCCAGCAACACGGTGCGCGCCCCCCAGGAGTCAAAGGTGCGCTGGTACATGCCCTGATCAACCACCGTGGCCCGCGCCCGGCGAGCCAGGAAGCGTTGGAGCGGGATCGTCCAGCGCCACTTCGGAACAGTAAGCGAGAAACCGTGGACGTCCATCACGTAGGGCGTCCCCGTGAGCCGGCAGTACAGATAGACGCTCAACGCGGCAAACGTCGGCGGGATGATGACATAGACCGCCGACGGTCGTTGACGCCAGAGCACCTCCCAGGTCTTGAAATGCTGTAACACATATTTCACCGGCGCCACCCACATCCGGCGCCAACTGAAATAATGGATCGTGAAGACGGTCGCGCCGAGCCGCTCGGCAATATCCGCTGAGTGCCGGCTATGCGGCCCCCAGAAGATCACTGCGATCCCGTTACGCTGATCGCGCATGGGCATGCTCCTCTCGGTGCTGAACGACGAGTGCGAAGATGATCCAGAGATAATCAATCGAGCTGGTAAAAAGAAACACCTCATTGGTCACGCCGGCGATCGAGCTCACGACGAGCAGAGCGAAGCCGCAGATGGCGAGCATACTCACCAGATCGTCGTCGCTTCTCCGCGCCCGTCGCAACAACCAGAAGGCCATCAGGCCGACCCAGAGCAGGTGCGCCAGTAAGCTAATCAGGCCGCCGTTAAACAAGAGCAGCAGGTACTGGCTTTCCGTCCACTGCCAGCGTAGCGCGTCGGAGATGACCAGCGAGGCGCCGAAGATGGGTTGCTCGGTGATCAGGGGCCAGAACACATCGCGCCAGATCCAGAAGCGATAGACCAGCGTTGATGGCAACAATCCCGACGCGCCGCCATTGCCATACTGGTATTCCAGACGCGCCTGGATGACCGGCCAGGAGATCGGCGCGGTGAGGAGGAGACCCGCGCCAATGATCGCGCCGGCAAGAAAGAGGCGCTTCAGGGTCTTCGTGCTTTGCCGGTTGAAAAGCGCGATGATCGCGATGCCTATGATTGCGCTCAGCGTGCCTGCGAATGAGCCGCTGGCGAGCAGACACAACGCGCAGAGCGCGGTTGCGCCCATGATTGGCCAGTGATGCCTGGCCATACTTGACGCCTGAAGGGCCGACCATCCCAGCAGCACGCAGGTCATCATCAGCATACCCAGCGTGTTCCACGCTGCCACGAGCGAGGTGACCCGACCGGACGTTGACGCCAGAGCGCTTTCGGAATGCACCGAGGTATACCAACTTGCCAGGATCTGTCGCACGACCCCGACGCCCGCCGCCTGAAGCAACCCCACCAGCGCGACAATCGCGCCGCAGATCAGCATCCACAGCACCACCCGCGCGGTATCGGCGCGCCCCCGTACCAGGGTGACGATGACCAGGAAGGTGGCCAGAAACTTGAGCGGCGACGTCAGGTTGAGCAGGGCATCGAACGTAACGTCGCGGCCCTGGCTGAGGTGGTAGACGAGGGGCATGGCTATACTGCCGCAAAACAGCACGCCAAAGGCCGTCAGGACGAAGCTATAGCGCCCGACGGCGAAGCTGCGCCGCCTATCCGCGATAACCACAAAGACAGTAAAGGCGATTGCAAGGACGAGGATCACCTCATTCGGGCGCAGCATCGGGATAAGTTTGCCGCGAGTAATACCCGCCAGCAGCGTCACACCGGCAATCAGCGTGTAGCCCATCACCAGCGGGTAGCGCAGCACCACCAGGCCGAAGACCGTCGCGCCGACCAACCCGATTGCCAGCAGAGGCGAGAAGAGGCTCATCAGTCCGAGCCCGGCGCCGACAAGCGCCGCCGCGACGAAGCTGTACGCGTCTGGACGCTGAACTTGAGCAGTCACGGCTGGCGGCTTCATCTCTCGACCTTTTATTCCGCGCGCACGCCGGCCATCGCAGGCCGCTTGCCCTCACTGCTGGCGAGACGGACAACGTCGGCGACGTAGCGAATGGCCTCCTCGCTGATTCCGGGATACATCGGCAGAGAAAGAATCTGCTGCGCCAGACGTTCTGATACGGGAAAATCGCCCTTGCGATAGCCCAGATCCGCAAAGGCCGGCTGGAGATGAATGGGCGTCGGATAGTGGATCGCCGTCGCGACCCCTGCTTCCGCCAGTTGCTGCTGCAACCAGGCACGATTGTCGGTTCGGATGACATACAGATGGTAGACGTGCTCGGCCCATGGGGCAACATACGGCTGTTCCACTGGAAGTTCGGCCAGCGCCTTGGTATAGAGCGCAACCGCCCGGCGGCGCGCCGCGTTCCTCTCGTCCAGGCGTTGCAGATTGACGCTCAGGATTGCCGCCTGGATGGTGTCGAGACGATGGTTAAAGCCCCTGAGTTCGTGGACATTCCTGACCCGCTGGCCGAGATTGCGCAACAACCGCACCCGCTCAGCCAGATCGGCATCATTGGTTGCCACGGCGCCTGCATCACCGTAGGCGCCAAGGTTCTTAGTTGGGTAGAAACTGAAAGCGGCCGCATCACCGAGACTGCCAACGACGCGGTGCTTGTAGCGCGCTCCGTGAGCCTGGGCGGCGTCCTCGATCACCTTCAGGCCGTAGCGGCGCGCGATTGCGTTGATGGGGTCCATATCCGCGGGGTGACCGTATAGATGCACAACGATCACCGCCCGCGTCCGCGGCGTAATCGCGGCTTCGAGCTGGCCGGGATCCAGCGTATGCGTCGCCGGGTCCGGCTCTACAAGCACCGGGCGCGCGCCACAGGCAACGATCGGCAACACCGTTGAATAGAACGTATTGGCGGTGGTAATCACCTCGTCGCCCGAACCAATGTCCCAGGCGCGCAAGATCAACTCAATCGCCGAGAGTCCGGAGTCAACGCCCACGCACTGATCCACGCCGCAGTACCGCGCAAACTGTTCCTCAAAGGCGTGGACTGCTTCGCCGAGAATATAATCGCCCCGGTTCAGCACCCTTTCGATCGCTGTCTCGATCTCTTCGCGCACCGAAAAATATTGACCACGCAAATCAACAAAGGGAACCTTCATATGTGTCTTCTTCATTGCAGGTCGGCGACGCTCCATAGACGCTGACATGCTCCGCTACTCCAAGCCAACCGCGCGGCGCTGAAACGGCTGCAACACAACACCCGCCACTTCTCTGGCCATTAAATCCGTGTGCTGCACCTGAGGCGCCTTGAGATTGACCGGGCAAATCACGCCGTTGTTGCGGAGCGAAAAGTCGGCTTGCTCGAGTATCCGCACAACTTTCAGACCAACAGCCCCGTTGCTCTGAGGCTCAGTATTGGTCATAATGCACGAAATGAAGTGCTGGCACTGGTCATGCAGCGGCTCGGATACAGGAACGTGGGGGATCACCATATTCCCGTGGCGGTAGTTAAAGGACACATCGCCATTTCCATCATCGGGCAACATGTGTTCGACGCCCTTATCATAGATCCTGATCTTTTCAATGGCCTCGACATCGTCATACACCACCATCTTCCTGCTGCCCACCACTGTGATGCGACGCGTCTTGCTGGGATCAAGCCAGCTCAGACGCGCATGGGCTGTCACTCCGTGCGCAAAGCGCAGGTGCAGATACACATTATCGTGCACGCCATTAAGAAGACAGGCAGTGCCCTGCGCACTTACGGTCTCGATGTTGTGACCGAGCAGGTACAAAATAATCGACACATCGTGCGGCGCGAGATCCCAGAGCACATTTGTCTTCGACTGGAACAGGCCGAGGTTTGCTCGCACCGCGTCGACGTAATAAATCTGGCCCAACTCCCCGCTGTCAATCAGGCGTTTCAGTTCGCGAACGGCGGCGTTGTATTCAAAAGTATGCCCGACCATTAGGACGCGCCGGCGAGCATGCGCCAGGTCGATCAACTCCTCGGCATGGGCGCCGTTCACCGTCAGCGGCTTCTCAACCAGAACATGGAGATTGTGTTGGAGACAATCACGGGCAATAGCGTAGTGAGTGGTAGGCGGCGTAGCAACGACCGCCGCATCGAGACCAAGGTCGAATAGATCCCGGTAATCCTGGGTTATCAACGTCGTTGGGTAGCGACGTTTGACTTTTGCAAGCCGGCTCAGATGAAGATCGGCTACAGCAACAAGTTCGACCTCCGGCAACTCGACGAAGTTGCGTACAAGATTGGGACCCCAGTAGCCATAGCCAATCACACCTACGCGAACAGCGTTCATTGCATACTCCCATATAGCTCGCCCAACCGCTGCAACCGCCTGCGACGTACTCTAAAAACCATCGAGAGGTGAACGACTCACTGGCTCACACCGCCGTCCCGCGCGGCCATAGCACCGCTCGCGGTGTGAGAAGCAAAATCCAGCAATCGAGGAGGAATGACTGGTGATTGACATACCAGATATCGAGAGCGACCATTTCATCATAACTGGCCGCACTGCGCGCAGTAACCTGCCACCAACCGGTGACGCCCGGCCTGGCGCCGAGGCGCTCAAAATACCACGGTTTATAGAGGTCAAGCTCGTAGGGTATTGCCGGGCGCGGACCGACCAGGCTAAGATCGCCTTTCAGGACGTTCCAGAGTTGTGGCAGTTCATCAAGGCTTGTCTTGCGCAAAAAACGCCCGATCGGTGTGATGCGCGGATCGGCCTTAAGTTTCCGAACCTTCGTTTCATTGCCATTGTATCGGCGCATCGCATCGACATCATTCTTGATGTTGGCTTCGACATATAAGCGGTGCAAGGCAGGATCGGCGTTGTGATACATCGAACGAAACTTATAGCACTGAAAAGGCTGCGCCACCCAGACTCTCCGGCCATTGCGCTTTTTCAACCGGACAGTTACGCGTTCCTGGACGAAGAATACCGGACCAGGAGAGGTGCATTTGATCGCCAGGGCAATCACCGCTATGACAGGCGCAAGCAGTAGGAGCAGCACCGCAGCGATCACAACATCCAACATCCGTTTGCTGATCAGATAAAACGTTCCTGCTTTGACTTCAAAGACAAGCTGTGAACTCTCGGTCGCCAGATCCGGCGCGTGACTCTTCACCTCCAACATCGCTGCCCCCCGAATCATTCGTGTAGTAATGATGTCCAGCCAGATCGGATCACAGTATCACCTTGCCTTTGTTGACTCCCGCTCGCAGTCATACCACCGCGCACCGCCCGCGAGAACTCCTGACAAGCAACGAGGTCGACGACTCGCCGCCTCGCCCCAGGCAGCGAGACAAATTAAAGAAAGTCACCTGTGCTGATAATAGGCATACCGACGGTTCGGCGCCGCACGGTTGATGACGACGCCAAAGGCTTCTGCACCAACGGCAACAAGCTGCTCATGGGCGGCCTGTATGTCTTCACGCCGCGAATGGCCGCGTTGGACCACTAGCAGATAGCCATCGGTTAGCGTGGCGAGTATCACGGCATCAGGCACCGCCGTGAGCGCGGGCGTATCAATAATGACGACATCAAATCGCTCCGATAGCAACGCAAGGGTTTCGGCCATCGTGCGCGAACTCAATAATTCAGCCGGATTCGATCCAGGCTCACCGCTTGTCAGTACATGAAACCCATAGCGACTGCTAAACTGCAATGCCTCATCGAGCGAGGCTTGCTGACTCAGTACATTGCCAAGGCCTATTTCATTCTTCAGACCCAGCATCGTATGAACGCGCGGTAAGCGCATATCGCCATCAACGAGCGCAACTTTACGATCTTGCTGAGCAAAACTCCAGGCCAGGCCTGTAGCGATGGTTGTTTTCCCTGCTCGAGGCTCAGCACTGGCCACCAGAATGGTCTTGAATGGCGTCTTGCGCTTGAGCGCGAGCAAGCGAGTGCGGAGCAAACGCAGAGCTTCGCCTTCAGCGGTGCTTTCCAATCCACCGTTTCTACGATGAGAAAAGGCGGGAATGTATCCAATTGGCAGATTCGTGGCAAAATCTAGCAATTGTTCATTAGAATACACTCTTGTATCGAGATTATCCATCAAAAAAGCAAGCACGACGCCCCCGAGCAACCCGCTCGCGATACCAAAGGCGACGAGAAGCGCCTGGCTTATCACATTCGGACTGGTTGGGACACTGGCGGGGGCTACGACCGTGAGGGTGAAGTTGCGCCGGTTTGGTGAACTCTTACTTTGTTCAATGAGGGTATTCGCGATGGTATTAGCAAGAGCAGCCGCATTGTTCGGATTAGTATCTTCTACCTCAATCACCATTAGCTCGTTGTTAGCGGGGAACTTCACTCTAATATGTCGCCGCAAGCTCTTCACTGAGTACGACTCTTCGAAGCCTAATTCGCTCAAGGTCGCCATCAACACAGGTTCACTTCGCGCAAGCTCAGCGTAGGTGTTCTTTAGACGCACGGAGTATTCAAGCAGTCCAAAGTCTATCGGCGCACTCGTGCCCGGCGTGATACGAACCGTAGTAGCCGCCTTATAACGAGGCTCCATGCCTAGCGTTCCTAGTATTGCGGCAATACAGGCGGCCAGAGCCGTCAGTATGACAATCCAGCGTCGCCTTACAAGCACATCGATATAGCGTTTTAGTTCCATAGTTTTGCAGCTCTCGTCTTGCTGCACACTACGTTGACCGATTTATTGAGATGCCTTGTCTACTGAACTGACATCTCACGGACTCTCTCTCATGCCCGAATCGTAGTAAAGCGCCGCATCGGCCACAACAAGCTACCGAATACCAACAACATCCAATGATAAGATCAAGGATGGAATGAGATTTTCTGAGTTACGCCCCTTTTTATAACATAAAGCCCGCCCTATGTCAATATATTATTAACATTTTTTATATCTTCATACACTATATGTTGATATTTCAACAAGGTTCATGCCGCAGATCTTTATCCCTTTCCTGATAAGATGGCATAAACAGGAGTTTGATCGGGCATTTATTCCCAAACCCTCCCGCTTTCGCGTAAGAATTACCCGGACATTGAGTATTGAGCGGATGTTAAACGCAGTTCATCGTTATTGCAGAACCGGATATTGCTAGAGGGGAAATAACCAGAGTTGATCTCTGGTTCTTTGGCGTCGAGCGTGCCGACCGCCGAGAACGAGCTGGCGGCAGAGGAAAGAATCAGAGGTGATCTCTGGTTCTTTGGCGATCCTTACGAACTGCGTATCCACAGCCAGGCCAGCGCAGTAGAACTGGCAGCGGCGCTTCTGCCGGTCTCGAAAGGGGCAGGAGGCGCCCGAACCTGTTGCTACCCTCGTGAATAATGGACGCCTCGTTACCTGGGAGCTCCGAGTGCAGCGAGGCACGGCGAAAAAGCCATGCCCTGCGCTGGAGGATCCGGGTGTCAACCGGCTACGGACCGCGTCCAGATGCGTCCCACTCGATCAGTAATCTGCAACCGGACGAAGTGATGGTACAATGGGAGAGGTTTTCTTCGACCTAGCACTCGCCGCCTATGTCTGTCGGGTACCAGGAGTCAACTGAACTTGCCTGCCCTGCCTGCAATGTCGCCTTTGAGGCGCCAGTCTGGCTGATCCTCGACGCCCAGGAGGCGCCCGAGGCGGTTGCGGCGCTGCGCCGGGGCGAGTTGAACGTGGTAACCTGCCCGAGTTGCGGCCACCGCGGCCCCGCTGGCGCGCCGCTCCTCTTCCACGACGCTGTGCGCCGCCGGGTGATCTTCGCGCCTGCTCCCGGCGTCCCTGAGTACGCCTGGCGCGACCAGGCGCGCGACCTGCACGCCCTCCTGGTTGGCTCCCTCCCCGAGGAGCAGCGCCGCCCCTATCTCGGCGAGGTGGAGATCGTTCAGGACCTGGGCGGCATCGCCCGTCTCCTGGAGCGTATGGAACGCCGTCCATCCGAACCGGCGTCACACGTGACCCCGCCGGTCACCGGCGAAGCCGTGGCCGGGCGGGGCGCATCCGAGACGCCTGCAGGCAGCCCGACCGAGGACCCGCCGCCGCTGCTGGCGGCCGTCGAGGCCATGCTGGCTGCAGATGGGCCGGAGGAGTTCGAGGCCGTCCTGGCGCGCCATCCTGTTCTGCTTGACCCGGGCGCTGATACGGCCCTGGCGCAATTGATTGAGGTGGCGCTCGAACAGCGCGAGTTCGCCATCGCCGATAGCCTGCGCAACGCCCGCGCCCTCCTGGCCCGCCTGACCGAGATGTCGCGCAGCCACGCCGCACGCCCGGCGCCCGCGCCGCCCGTCGACGACTTGCCCGACGCCGCGGTGCAGGCCCTGCTGCGGACGCGCACGGACGCCGAGTTGGAGGCGGTCTGCGCCGAACATCCTGTGCTGTTGCGCCTCGAGGCCGATGGCCTGCTGGCCCGGCGAGTGGACCAGGCCCTCGATGAGGGGAACGAACGCCTGGCCCAGGCCCTGGAGGAGCGCCGCGAGGCCCTGGCTCGCCGGCGTCCCGCCGCGGCTTCCGAGGCAGATGCGGCGAGCCTTGATGAGGCCATTGAGGCGCTGCTGGTCGCCGACGGTGAAGAGGCGCTGATCGAGGTGCTCGATCGCTATCCTGTGCTCCTCGAAGAGGCCGCCGCTGACGCCCTCTGGCAGTTCGCCGCCGAAGCGCGCGCCAGCGGCGATGAGGAACTGGCCCGCTATGCCGTGGCATGCCGCGAATTGCTGCGCCGCGTTCGCGCCGATCTGGAACCGTAACCGGAGGCCCTATGCTCAAACGCACTCCGCTCTTCGAGGCTCATCGCGCCGCTGGCGCGCGGATGGTTGAGTTTGGCGGCTGGGAGATGCCGGTTCAGTACAGCGGGATCATCGAGGAGCACCACGCGGTACGGCAGGGCGCCGGTCTGTTCGACATCAGTCACATGGGCCGCTTTATGGTTCGCGGCCCTCACGCGATGGCCTTCCTCCAGCACGTCGTCACCTGTGACGTGAGCGCCATCCCGATCGGGCAGTCAAGCTATGGCCTGCTCTGCAAGCCCGATGGCGGCATTGTTGACGACATCTTCATCTACCATGTCCCCGATGAGTTTCTGGTCGTGGTCAATGCCGCCAATCGCGACAAGGACTGGGCCTGGCTCCAGGAACACGCCCGGGGCTTTGATGTGGAACTGGAGGACCGCTCCGAGCGCTGGGCCATGCTGGCGCTGCAGGGTCCCGCCGCCGAGGCGCTGCTGGTGAACGCTGAGGACGCCGAGACGGCCGAACTGGGCAACCTGCCCTTTCACGGGGTGGCGCTTACCAGCATGTTCGGAGTGAATGTGCTGATTGCTCGCACTGGCTACACCGGCGAGGATGGCTTCGAGTTGTTTTTCGACGCCCCGCACGCCGAGATGCTCTGGACGCGGCTGCTGGCTCTGGGCGCGCCAGGAAGCGTGAAGCCCTGCGGCCTCGGCGCGCGCGACAGTCTGCGCTTTGAGCCATGTCTGGCCCTCTACGGCCACGAGATCAGCGAGACGATCAACCCCTACGAGGCGCGCCTGGGGTGGGTGGTCAAACTCGATAAGGGCGACTTCGTCGGGCGCGAGGCCCTGGCGGCGATTAAGGCCCGGGGGCCGGCCCGCCGCCTGGCCGGCTTCGAGATGGTCGGGCGCGGCATCGCCCGAAGCGACTATCCGGTGCTTGCGCTCAGCGGCGAGCGGGTGGGCCACGTCACCTCGGGCATGCCGGCGCCGACCCTGGGCAAGCCCCTCGGCATCGCCCTGGTGCCCACCCCGCTGAGCGCCGAGGGCAGCGAGTTCGATGTGCTTATCCGCGAGAAGCCGGCCCGCGCCCGGGTGATTAAAATGCCGTTCTATAAGCCGCGCTACAAGAAGGCATGACCCGCGGCGGCGATCGTCCTTGTGCAGCAGGCCGGGGCACGGGGAAATCTGGTTTCCCCACGTTCACGATCGGGCAGGCGTATGGGGAAACCAGGTTTCCCCATACCCCTACAACCACCTGTGTTCACCTTAGGAGTGCATCATGAGCGTCATTCCAGCGGACCTCCGCTACAGCAAGTCGGACGAGTGGGTCCGGGTCGAGGGCGATGAGGTGGTGATCGGCATTACCGACTACGCTCAGGAACAGCTCGGCGACATCGTCTACGTCGAACTGCCCCAGGTGGGCGCAACCTTCGCCCCCGGCGAAAGCTTCGGGGTGATCGAGTCGGTTAAAGCCTCCTCAGACCTGTACGCCCCCGTTGGCGGCGAGGTGACCGCCGTGAACAGCGCCCTGGAGAGCGACCAGCAGCCGATCAACAGCGATCCCTACGGCGCGGGCTGGCTCATCCGTATGCGGCCTTCGGGCGAGGAAGAGGAACTGATGGACGCCGCCGCCTATGCCGCCTATCTCGAGGGGCGCGCCCATTAGCCGCCGGCCCGCCTGTCCGGCGGGGGTGGAGCAATCCGGTTTCCCCCGCAGCGCAATCTTCAAGGTTGCGCTACGGAGGTCATCCGGACTCTTCTAGCCATCCTGGTTCAGGTTGCAGTCTAGATCGCATCGCTATGTCTCACTATATTTCCATCACCGAAGCCGAGCGCGCCGAGATGCTGGCCGCTATCGGCGTCAACAGGCTTGAAGACCTGTTCGCCGATGTGCCGGAGGAATGGCGCTTCCCCCGTCTCGACCTGCCCGCGCCCCTCTCCGAAGCGGAACTGATGCGCGAATTGCGCGCCCTCAGCGACGCGAACGCCAGCGCCCACAGCCATAGCATCTTCCTGGGGGCGGGGGCCTACAACCACTTCGTGCCCGCTGCGGTGGACCAGATCCTCCGCCGGGGCGAGTACTACACCGCCTACACCCCCTATCAGCCGGAGATCAGCCAGGGCACGCTTCAGGCGATCTTCGAGTACCAGAGCCTGATCTGCTCGCTCACCGGTATGGAGATTGCTAATGCCTCGCACTACGACGGCGGCACCGCCATCGCCGAGGCGGCCATCATGGCCCTCAACGTAGTTCGCAACCGGCGCAAGATCGTCGTCGCCCGCAGCGTCAACCCCCAGTACCGTGCCGTGCTCCGCACCTACTTGCAGGCCCTGGATGTCCGCATTACCGGCGATGAGACCCCCGGCGCCACCATCGAGGACGCCCTGGCCCTCGTTGACGACCAGACCGCCCTGCTGATCGTCCAGAACCCCGATTTCTTCGGACGGCTGCACGACCTGCGCGGGCTGGCCGCGCAGGTGCAGACCCGCGGCGCGCTGCTCTGCGTGCACTTCGACCCGATCGCCCTGGGCCTGTTCCAGACTCCCGGCGAGGCCGGCGCCGATATTGCCACCGCCGAGGGCCAGCCGCTAGGCATCGGGCTCAACTTCGGCGGGCCGTACCTGGGCATTTTTACGACCCGGCAGAAATATGTGCACAAAATCGCCGGGCGCATCGTCGGCGTCACCCGCGATGTGGACGGGCGCCTGGCCTACGTGCTGACCCTGCGCGCCCGTGAGCAGGACATCCGCCGCGAGCGGGCCACCAGCAACATCTGCACCAACCAGGGCCTCATGGCCCTGGCCGCAACGGTCTATATGAGTCTGCTGGGCCGGCAGGGCATGCGCCGGGTGGCCGAACTCTGCTACCACCGGGCGCACTACGCCGCCGCGCAGATCGCGGAATTGCCGGGGTACAGCGTGGAGCGCGGCCCGTTCTTCAAGGAGTTCGTGGTGCGCTGCCCGCGGCCCGTGGCCGAGATCAACGCCGCCCTGCGCGCGCAACGCATCATCGGCGGCTATGACCTGAGCCAGGACGAACCCCAACTGGGTCACGCTATGCTCCTGGCCGTCACCGAGATGAACAGCAAGGCCGAGATTGACCGCCTGGCGGCGGCGTTGCGGGAGGCGGGGTAGCTGCGCTTGAGGTGGCTGGTCCTCACCCTCCCCAACCCTCTCTCTCCACCTGTGGTGGAGAGGGAGGGAGCGAGGGGGTGGGTGAGGAGCGACTTACACGACCTTATCCTTGCAGAGTCTGGGAAAGCGCAGCCCTCCCAGGAAAACCCGTTTTGACTCACATCGTTGTGCGAGAAAACCGCGGATGTCGCCCGCCGACAATCCAAAATCCGCAATCCAAAATCTAAAATCATTCTATGCTCCTGACCGACGCACAACTCGGGCGCCTCGTCGCCCATGCCCTCCCCGGCACTCGCCTGCGCGAGGCGGAGCCGCTGGGCGAGCGCACGCTGCTGCTCCACCTGGGCGAGTCACGGCGCGCCGTGCTGCGCCTGGGCGCGCCCCCCGATCCAGGCGCGGGCGATCCTCTGGCCGCTGAACTGGCAACGCTGCGCGCCCTGCGGGCAGAGATTGATCTGCCGCTCCCCGAGGTACTCGCCCACGATCTGCGCGGGGAGGCCGGCGCGCCCTATCTGCTGCTGGCATACCTTGAGGGCACGTCGCTGATCGAGGTGCTGGGCGCTCTCGACGAGGAACAGCGCTACGAACTGGGCCAGGCCCTCGGCGCGCTGCTGGCGCGGGTGCACCAGTATACTGCGCCGGCCTACGGTCCCCTCGACCCTGACGCTCCGCCGGGCTACGGCAGTGAGAGCAGCCCTGCCCCTGGCGCGCGCGCCGACGAGGATGTTCGTTATTACCAGGCGCGCCTCACTGCCGCCCTCGAGGCCGCCAGGGCCGCTGGCGAACTCGACGCCCGCGGCGCGGCGGCGCTTGCCGCCTGGGCCGCTGCGAATGTTGTGACCACCGGACGGCCCGCCTGCCTCACCCACGGCGATCTCCGCCCTGCTCGCGTGCTGGTACGGCGGCGCGAACGCCACTGGCGCCTCGCCGGCCTGACCGGCTGGGGCTACGCCCTGGCCTGGCGCCCCGCCTGGGACCACGTCGCGGTGATGGAGCATTTCGACGGTCAGGAGTATTTCAGCATCCGTGTTGGCTATGGCAACGCCTACGACGCCACCACCGAGCGCCGCTACGATCAGGTCCGCGAATTCGCCCTGACCCCTTACCGTCTCATCCTCTTCCTGGAGGCTGGACGCGCCGACCTGGCCCTGGCGTTGCTGCAGAACCCGGAGGAACTATGAGCGCCACTACGAGCCGGTTGCTCACCGTCGAAGAGTTCGCCGCGCTGCCCCCCGGCGCCTCCCGGCGCGAGCTTGTGGGGGGAGAAGTTGTTGAAACGATGCCACCTGGAGGAATACACGGTATTCTTGCTGCGTTGATTACCGCGGCTCTGTCTCAGTGGAGCAGACAGCGCGGCGGCTATGTCGGTATCGAGTCGGGCTTTGTCCTCCAACAAGATCCTGCCACCGTGCGCGCGCCGGACGTATACTATGTGCGCGCCGAACGTCTGCCCGAAACGGGAGTGCCCGAAGGCTTCTGGACTATCGCGCCCGACCTGGCTGTGGAGATCGTTTCACCCTCCGACAGCGCCGACGGGCTGCATGAGAAGGTCCGCGACTACCTGGCTGCGGGCGCGAGCGCCGTCTGGGTGGTGTACCCGCGCAGCCGCAGCATCACTGTGCATACGCCCGATGGCCTCGCGCGGACCTATGGCCCGGAAGCCTCCCTGGAAAGCCCGGATCTGTTGCCTGGGTTTAGCCTGAAGATCGCCGATCTGTTCCGTTAGACTGCCAGGGGCCTGTGGAGCAACTCTGAGGGTTGCTCCACCGGTGATGAAAAACCACTACCGGTCTTTGCCCGGCTAACCTGGAAAGCATATCAAGATGGACACTTACGAACCCCACATCTACGAACTCTCCGCGCCGGGAAAGTATGGCGCCAACCTGCCGGGCCTCGATGTGCCCGAAACGCCCCTGCCGGAGGCGTTGCTGCGCCAGGACGATATGAACGACTTCCCCAGCCTGTCCGAACCCGAGGTGATCCGGCACTACACCCGCATCAGCCAGCGGAACTATGCGATTGATACGGGCTTCTACCCCCTGGGGTCGTGTACGATGAAGTACAACCCCAAGCTCCACGAAGAAGCTGCGCGGCTCCCTGGCTTCGCCGCCGCCCATCCCCTCCAGGATGCCAGCCTCTCCCAGGGCGCGCTGCAACTGATGTACGAACTTCAGGAGTATCTGGGCGAGATCTCCGGTTTCGACGCCGTCTCGCTGCAACCCGCCGCCGGGGCCCAGGGCGAATTCGCCGGCATCCTCGCTTTCCGCGCCTATCACCTGGACCGCAACGAGCCGCAGCGCGTCGAGGTGCTGGTGCCCGACGCCGCCCATGGCACCAATCCCGCCACCGCGGCGATGGCCGGTTTCAAGGTCGTTGAGGTGAAGAGCGATGCGCGCGGCAATGTAGATCTGGATGACCTGAAGACCAGACTCTCACCGCGCACGGTGGGACTGATGCTCACCAACCCCAACACCCTGGGGCTGTTTGAAGAGCACATCGTCGAGGTGGCGCGCCTGGTTCACGAGGCCGGCGGCCTGATGTACGGCGATGGCGCCAATTTCAACGCTATCCTCGGCATCGCCAGACCGGGAGAACTGGGCTTTGACTTCATGCACTACAACCTGCACAAGACCTTCACCACCCCGCACGGCGGCGGCGGCCCCGGCTCGGGCGCGGTGGGCTGCACAGCGGCCCTGGCCCCTTACCTGCCTGGCCCCCGTGTGCGCCGTACCGAGAGCGGCGCGTATGAGTTGTTCACTCCCGAAAAAAGCATCGGTCGCCTGAAGGCTTTTCACGGCAACTTCGGCATGCTGGTGCGCGCCTGGACCTACATCCGCAGCCTCGGAGCGGAGGGCCTGCGCGAGGTCAGCGAGACCGCCGTGCTCAACGCCAACTATGTGCGAGTGATGCTCAAAGACCTTTACCCTCAGGCCGTTGACCGCATCTGTATGCACGAGACGGTGCTGAAGGGCCAGATTCCCGGCGCGCACGGGGTGCGCACGCTCGACATCGCCAAGCGGCTGATTGACTATGGCTTTCATCCGCCGACGGTCTACTTTCCCTTGATCGTTCCCGAGGCGTTGATGATCGAGCCGACCGAGACGGAGAGCAAGCGCACCCTCGACGCCTTCATCCAGGCCCTGCGCCAGATCGCCCGCGAGGCGGTCGAGACTCCCGAACTGCTGCACCAGGCCCCGACGAAGGCGCCTGTGCGCCGCCTCGACGAGGTGCGCGCCGCCCGGCAGCCGGTGCTGCGCTATGATGCCGAGGCGTTCGCCAGGATTCGCGAGGAAGCCGCGCGGTAGCCGGCGCAGGCGGCAGGGGTAGGGGGCAGGAGGTAGGGGGTACGGATTGAGCCGAGTGCTCCAATGCTCGTTGCAAGTGAGGATCTGGGAGGGCCCTGCCCTTCCAAATCCTCTTTTTTTCACGTTTGATGTGTGTGCGCATTCACTGCACAACGACAGAATGCCCGGGCGTCTTCCCGGGAGCAATGCCCCCTCCAGAACCCCCTGGCGAGGGAGTCTCTACCCGCATCCACCTGACGATGGGAGTCGCTCCTTACCCTCCCCCGCCTCGCCACGCTCGGCGCCTCCTCCCTCTCCAGGATAGGTGGAGAGGGAGGAGATTGGGGGGAGGGTAAGGACCACAAAAGGGAAGCATCGTATGCAACATTACCCGCGGCTTCTCACGCTCCTTCTCGCCCTGGCCCTTACCGCCTGCGCTTCGCCACCGTCGGCCGCCACGCCCGTCCCCACCGCGACCATGGCCCCCCTCGCCCCGACCGCCGCGGTTATCGCGCCTACAGCGCCCACGGTCCCTACCACCGTGCCAGAGGCGTTGCCATCGCCTCTGGCCACGCCCGAATTGCCCGCCACCCGTCTCGGTCCCGAAACGGTAGGCCGGATCGCCCGGCTACGCTCGATTGGCCTGGGGGGCTTCGCCAGCTTCGCCCTCAGCGATGACGCCCTGGTAGTGGGCACGACCGCCGGCATCGCCTGGTTGCGTCTTCCCGACCTCAAGCTGGCCCGCTTCGAGGCCGTCGGCGCCGCTTATGATCTCGCCCTGTCGCCCGGCGGCGCGCTCCTGGCCCACGCCACGCCCGGCGACAATGAGCAGGGTCGCGCCGTCCTGCGGCGCGCCGCCGACGCTGCGCCAATCGCTGAACTGCGGGGCGGCACTCCGCGCTTCGCGCCTGACGGAAACCTGCTGGCGACGAGCAGCCCATCCTACCAGCTTGAAGACGGGGTTACCTGGCTATGGCGCGCCACCGATGGCGCCCGTGTCGCCGAACTACCCGGCAACGCGCCTCGCTTCAGTGACGATGGCCGCTATCTCGCTACCGTTGAGAACAGACTCACAGATCCCTCAATCACTCGCGTCTACCCGGCCGGTGACAACCAGCCGGTGCTGGAAGTTGAGGGCGCCGCGCCCGCTTTCAGCCCGGACGGCGGCCGGGTGGCCGTGGTGCTTAATGACCGGGTGACGATCTATAGCCTGCCGGACGGCGCGAAGATAATCGGTGTGCCCGGCAGCCTGGTGTCGGCGGTCGCCTTCAGCCCCGATGGGCGCGACCTGCTGAGTGTAGACGGCCCGGACCTGATTGTCTGGGACCTTGCCGCCGGACGTGAACGGCGCCGTCTTGCCGGCGTGAACCGCGCCGGCGACCTGCCGCCTGCCGAGGAACCTCGTTTCGCCCCCCGGCGTGACACCCTCGCCACCCTGACGCCGCTCCTCGGCGACTGCCCGCCCGGCGGGGCGCGGGTTAGCGCGACCACCGATGGCGCCGTGCGCTACGAGGACGATGCCAGCGTCAGTGTCGTCTACGCTCCCGACGGCAAACGGATCGCCCTGGGGCGCAACGGCCAGGTGCGAGTGGCGGATCTGGCTGGCGGCGCGGTTGTGGAACGCGACCTCGCGGCGTACACCGACATCGCCTTCAGCCCCGATGGCGCGACGCTGGCCCTCGCCGCCGTTGTCAGCGATGAGAATAGCCGCCCGGTGGGCCAGGTGGAACTGTGGAACGTGGCGACAGGGACACAGCGCGCGGTGCTGGCAACAGCGCCCGAGGATTTCGTTTTCGCCCTGAGCGGGTTGCGCTTTAGTCCCGACGGGCGGCGCGTCAGCGTCCTGGCGCGCTACGGTTGCGCAGCGATTGGTTTTAGCAAAATTGTCACCTGGAACATTGCCGACGGCACGATCCTGAGCGCGATCGGCGATCTCCCCCCGGCGGTTGATGAAGCCGGCAACCCGCTCGACAGCGCCCCGCAGGCGCTGGCCTTCGCCCCCGATGGCTCGGCGGCGGCCTGGCGTGGTCCCGAGGGCAACCTGGTCCTGCGGCGCCCGAACGGCGAGGAACGGACGCTCAAAACCCCGGCCGACCCCTCTGCTCTGGCCTTCACCGACGATGGCGCCACGCTGGCCATTGGCGTCGCCGCGGGCGAGGTGTGGCTCCTCACGGTCGGAGATGGGGCGCTGCGAAACGTGGGCCGCACGGGGAGTCTGGTGGAGGCGCTGAGCTTCGGCCCCGACGGCGCCCGGCTCGTGGGACTGGCGGGCGGCGCGGCCTTTATCTGGGACGTCGCCCAGGGCGTCCAACTGGACCGCTGGCCGGTTGCGCCCGATGCCAGCGAGCCGCGCCTCAGCGCCGATGGACAACTGCTGCTGGTAAACACCCCTGGCGGCCCGGTCTTCTACGCAACAGCGAGCGGACAGCAGGCAGGCGCGCTGAAGACCCCGGCCAGCGCGATGGCGCTGGGGCCGGAGCAGCGCCTGGCGGCGACCATCAGCGGGGGCCAGGCGCTGCTGTGGGGGGCGCCGTCGCCGTAAAGCGCAATCTGCGGGTCAACTACGCGTTCCCTGAAGCCGCCTTCAGAGGCGGGCCCGGGAGGGCAAGGCCCGCCCTGTTCGGCGTTGCTGCCCCGAGTTGCGGTACAATAAAGCGTTGCCTGGTACGAATGTCTATAGCGTTTCTCGAAAAGATTGATCCGTAATGATGGCGGCACTCGCGCCGAGAGCCATACGGCTCAGTGTCCTCAGTGGATCAAGCATTCCGGTCAGTGCTCTAATCATCTGGCGGAACGACGATGAGCCTCTACAAGAGCCGCCATGTCGCGGCCCGGTTCCTTCCTGGTCTGTTTGTGCGTTTTGTATGGATCTACGCGCGACCGGCAGTTGAGGGACGCGAACACATCCCCACTGAGGGCGCATGTATTATCGCCGCCAATCACTGCAGTCACGCTGATACGGCAGTTGTCTTCGCCTCGCTGCCCCGTCACGCGCGGGAGCGCTTCGTCGCCGCCGCGGCTCAGGATTATTTTTTTCAGGGCGGGCCGCAGCAGTTCGCCTCACGAGTGCTCTTCAACGCTATTCCCGTCGCTCGTG
This sequence comes from Chloroflexaceae bacterium, assembly GCA_025057155.1. Lineage (NCBI taxonomy): Bacteria > Bacillati > Chloroflexota > Chloroflexia > Chloroflexales > Chloroflexaceae > Chloroflexaceae bacterium. The sequence continues at coordinate 6,699 of JANWYD010000005.1, read as the reverse complement.
ACCGGCGCGGGGGCCAGGACCCGCTGCGCCACGCTGCGCGCGCCCTCCGCGAGGGCTACGTGCTGCTCCTCTTCCCTGAAGGCACGCGCAGCTCCGATGGGACCATCGGCCCCTTCCGCGCCGGGATCGGCAAACTGATCGCCGAGTTCCCCGGCACCCCGGTCATTCCTACCTACATCGAAGGCACGACCCGCGTGATGCCCAAGGGCGTGCTCATTCCACGCCCCTTCAAGGTGCATGTCTACTTTGGCGCGCCGATGTACCCGAAGGCGCACCCCAGGTTGCGCGCCACCTGGCAGAGCGCCGCCGATGAGGTGCGGGCGGCGATTATTCGCCTCGGCGCCCCTGAGCCTGCCGTCGGTGAGTGAGGGATGTGGAGGTGTGGAGGTGTGGAGATGCGGAGGTGTTTTCAGCTCCACACCTCCACCGGGAACTACCCCCTGAGCTTCGCCGCCAGTTCCACGAAAAACGGCAACAACTCGGGGTTGCGCAGCGAGTCGGGATTGGCCGCCCGTTCCACCGGCACGCCCATGAGGATCTTCTTCACCGGCACTTCCAGCTTCTTGCCTGAGAGCGTGCGCGGCACATCGGGAATGGCGAAAATCGCGTCGGGCACGTGGCGCGGCGACAGAGCCGTGCGGATCGCATCTTTGATCTTGCGCTCCAGGGCCGCATCAAGCTCCACCCCCTCGCGCAACACGACGAAGAGCGGCATGTATGACGCACCGCCCAGTCCCTCCAGGTCCACCACCAGGCTGTCAAGCACTTCGGGGAGACTCTCGACCACGCGGTAGATCTCGCTGCTGCCCATGCGCACGCCCTGGCGGTTGATCGTGCTGTCTGAGCGCCCGTAGATCACCACCCCGCCCCGCTCGTTGATCACCACCCAGTCGCCGTGGCGCCATTTGCCGGGGTACATCTCGAAGTAGCTCTCGCGGTAGCGCCGCCCATCGGGGTCGTTCCAGAAATAGATCGGCATCGAGGGCATCGGCTCGGTGATCACCAGTTCGCCCATCACGCCGATAACGCTGTTGCCGTCGGCATCGTAGGCCTGGGCGTTGACCCCCAGGGCGCGGCACTGGAGCTCGCCGCTGTAGACCGGCAGGATCGGCGCCCCGGCGATGAAGCACCCGCACACATCGGTGCCCCCGCTGATCGAGGCCAGCCACAGGTCCGACTTGACATGCTCGTAGACCCATTCAAAGCCCTCGGGCGGCAGGGGCGAGCCGGTGGAACCTATGCCGACCAGGGCGCTCAGGTCGTACTGCCGGCCCGGTTCCACGTCGCTCTTCATCAGCGCGGTGATGTACCCGGCGCTGGTGCCGAAGAAGGTCATCCGGCTCTCCGCGGCGAGCCGCCAGAGCGCGCCCATGTCGGGATAGGCCGGGCTGCCGTCGTAGAGTAGCACCGTCGCGCCTGCCAGCAGGCCGCCGATGAGGAAGTTCCACATCATCCAGCCGGTGGTGGTGTACCAGAAGAAGCGATCCCCCGGCTTGAGGTTGAGGTGCAGGTGCAACTCCTTGAGATGCTGGATGAGAATGCCGCCCTGGCTCTGCACAATTGGCTTGGGCAGGCCGGTGGTCCCGGAGGAGTAGAGCACCCAGAGCGGGTGCTCGAAGGGGACCATCTCGTAACGCAACTCCCCTGGCGTCGCCAGGGCCGTCTCCCAGGCGAGAATGCGCCCGGAGAGACCCTCTGGCGCGGCCTGGGGGTCGAGGTAGGGCACAAAGATGGTCGCCTCCAGGGTCGGCAGGGCGGCCTGAATCTCGGCCACCACGGCGCGCCGGTCGAACGGCTTGCCGCCGTACTGGTAGCCGTCCACCGCCACGAGCACCTTCGGCTCGATCTGCTTGAAACGGTCGATCACGCTGGGGCTGCCGAAGTCGGGCGAACAACTCGACCAGATGGCGCCCAGGCTGGCGGCGGCGAGGAAGGCCACCAGGGCCTGGGGGATATTCGGCACGTAGCCGACCACTCGATCACCCGTGCCAACGCCGAGGTCCCGCAGCGCCGCGGCGACGCTGGCAACCTGGCGCTCCAGGTCGGCCCAACTGATCGGCGTCAGCGGCTGGCGCTCCGACTGAAACAGGGCCGCGGGATAGTCGGGCGTGGCCCGGCGGAATACGTGCTCAACGTAGTTGAGCGTCGCGCCCTCGAACCAGCGCGCGCCGGGCATCTCATGGCCGGAAAGCACACGGGTGTAGGGCGTGGCCGAGCGGATGTGGAAGTACTCCCAGAGCGACTCCCAGAAGGCCTCGAGGTCGCTGACCGACCAGCGCCACAACTCGTCGTAGGTGGTGAAGCGCAGGCCGCGCGTGGTCTCAAGCCAGCGCATGTAGGCGCGGATGTTGCTGCTGTCCTGCAACGCCTGCGAGGGCGTCCACAGCAGGCGCGGAGCGGGAACGTTCGTCATTGAACACCTCCTGATGCGCGACGCTTCCGGCGCGTCAAAGGCGAATGCTGCTGGAGGGAATGATACCGCATCCGAGAACCCGGCGCACGCCGTGGAGGTGTGGAGGTGTTTTCAGTTCCGTAGCTCTACACCTCACACCTCCACACCTCCACGCCTCACCCGTGGATCCCGCACTCGGTCTTCGCGAAACCGCTCCAGCGCCCGGCGCGCGGATTGTCGGGGCTGGCCGGGCAGGTGCAGGGCGCGCAGCCAAGGCTGGGGTAGCCGCGGTCGAGCAGCGGGTTATAGGGGACCTGATGGGCCTGAATGTAGGCCCACACCTCGCGCTCGCTCCAGGCCGCCAGCGGGCTGAGCTTGAGCAGACCGTGCCGGGCGTCCCAGGCCGCCAGTTCGGTGGCGGCGCGCTGGGCAGTCTGCTCGCGGCGAATGCCGCTGACCCAGGCCCGGTAGGGGCGCAGGGCCTCGGCCAGGGGGGCTACCTTGCGGATGGCGCAGCAGCGGTCCGGGTCGCGGGCATACAACTCCGGGCCATGCCGGCGCGCCTGTTCCTCCAGACTGAGGGCGGGACGCTGGCGTTTGACCGTCAGCCCGTACCGCCGTTCAACCTCGGCGGCCAGATGATAGGTTTCGGGGAAGAGCAGGTCGGTGTCGAGAAAGAGGATCGTGATAGGCAGGCGCCGGCGGGCCACCAGGTCGAGCAGCACCATACCCGACGCGCCGCCGAAGCTGCATGTCAGCGCCGTCTGTTCGCCAAAGCGCTCGGCGGCCCAGGCGAGCAACTCTTCGGGCGGGCGATCGCGGAAGCGCGCGTTCAATGCGGCAAGATCCGCGGCGGACCAGGGCGTGGAACGGTCGTGGTTCACACTCATCGCTGCACCAGACTGCTGTAAATATGCGCTACGAGGGCGTGGGGCCTGGCAGGGCTTCGCCCTCACAAGTATACTCTCTTTGTCCGCCGGTCGTGCAGCCCGGCCCCGACGCCAGGTGTAACGCGTGTAACCGTGCAGCCGCCAGCACATGCGCGTCGCGACGCCCATACGCAACACCCCGCACGGTCGGCGACCGTGGCGGCCCCGCCTGCCCGCCCCCGGCGGCATAGAGACCGCCCGGCGGGCCGTCTCTACGCCGACCAATGGCGCTGCGGTCGCGCAACCCTCCGGGTTGCGGCAGGGGCAAGCGGGTTTTTCCCACCCCGCCGCGCGGCGCGCAAGGGAACACTGCCGTAATACCCGAATGCTATCCTGCATAGGCGCAAACCTTGCCAGAGACCAAAATCCAAAATCCAAAATCCAAAATCCAAAATTCCACCGCCGCCTGGGATGATCAGGCTATTGCTTCTCGGTCCAGCGTAGTAAATCATGAGGCGCGAGCATTTCATCGGCGTTCGCCAGAAAGAGAGCGCTATGGGACAGACAGCCGTGGATCTTCAAGAGCGCGTGTCCTTCCTCGAAGCGTCTGAGACGGTCGAGGCCCGCGCCGTTCCCGCCCCCTTCATCCCCACCGACGATCCCGAGGCGGCGCTGCGCTTCTGTCGCGCCCTGGCCGCGCTGACCGAGTCCCGAAGCGGCGCGCGCCTGGCCAGGGCCGTCGCGCCTCCAGACCCTGCGGGGACCGGCTACGACCCCGATAAGGAGGTCGAACTGTCGGTCGTCGTCCCCGCTTACAATGAAGAAGAAAACCTGCCTGCCCTCTACGCGCGCCTGACTGCGACACTCGACCCGCTGAACCTGGACTACGAGATCATCTTCGTCAACGATGGCAGCCAGGACCGCACCCTGGCCCTGTTGCGCGATCTGGCCGCCAGCGACCCGCGGGTAGTTGCCGTGGACCTGGCGCGCAACTTCGGCCACCAGGTGGCTATCAGCGCGGGGCTTGACCACAGCCGCGGCGCGGCGGTGATCATTATGGACGCCGATCTGCAGGACCCGCCGGAGGTTCTGCCCCAGTTCATCGCCAAATGGCGCGAAGGCTACGACGTGGTCTACGCCATCCGCGAACAGCGCAAAGAAGGGCCCCTCAAGCGCGCAGCCTACGCCCTCTTCTATCGCCTGCTCAAGCGCATCGCCCACATTGACATCCCCCTTGACGCCGGCGACTTCTGCATCATGGACCGGCGCGTCGTAGACCTGCTCAACGGCATGCCCGAACGCAACCGCTTCGTGCGCGGCATTCGCACCTGGGTCGGCCTGAATCAGACCGGCCTGGCCTACGAGCGCCACGCCCGTTACGCCGGCAAGCCCAAGTACACCTTCAAGAAGCTGATCTACCTGGCCCTCGACGGGCTGATCTCCTTCAGTTTCGTGCCCCTGCGCATGATCTCCCTGGCCGGGCTGGCGGTTTCGTTCCTCTCCATCCTGATTGCCATCGCCTATACCATCCAGAAGCTGACCATCGGCCTCTCGCCGCCCGGCTTCGCCACCCTGGTCGTAGCCATCTTCTTCCTGGCCGGCATCCAGTTGATCACCATCGGGGTGATCGGCGAGTACGTCGGGCGGATCTTCGAGGAGGTCAAGGCCCGCCCGCTCTACGTGACGCGCCAGGTGTATCGGTATCGAGAGTCTTGAACGGGATGGGCCGGGAGCTCACAGAGTAGAGCGTTCAGGCGCTTCCTCGCGTCCCATTCCCCATAGGAAATGAAGATTAAGAATATAAACCGGTATTCGCCCGGTAGCCCGGCGGCTGATGAAGATTATATAAACCGGTATTCACCCCGTAGCCCGGCGGCTGAAGCCGCGGGCTATCGCTGCGAAGCCCCCCTGCGCGGGCTATACCGGATAGATTCCGATCATTTGGGGCATTTAGAAGTTGGCGACTGATTAGTCTGTAAACAAAGTCTTTCGCTAAACCTCCGCCCCCTCCCCAGCCCTTCCCCGCCGGGGGAGGAAGTCTGGCTCCTCCCCCCAACGGGGAGAGGCTGGGAGAGGGGCGGAACCCGTGAACGGTAACGCACCTGTGAAACCATGTCAACAGGCACGGCGCATGCGCATCCTCATGCTCAACAACGAGTTTCCGCCCCTCGGTGGCGGCACGGGCACGGTGAACCGGGCCATCCTGGAGCGCCTGGCGGGTATGCCGGAGCTGGAGATTGACCTGGTGACCTCGGCCCTGGGCCGGCGCGCCGAACAGGAGACCTTCGCCCCGGGCGCGCGGATCTTCAAGACCCCGGTCAACAACCGCAACATCCACCACTCCAGCAACCGCGAACTGCTCACCTACGCCGCCCGGGCCCTGCCCCTCGCCCTCCGCCTGCACCGGGCCGCGCCGTATGACCTGGTGTTCGCCTGGAGCGCTGTGCCCGCCGGGGGTGTGGCCCTGGCCCTGCGGCGCCTCACCGGCCTGCCCTACCTGGTGCGCGTCTGCGGCCCCGACATTCCTGGCTTCGAGCAACGCTACGGGCCGCTATACCCCGTCCTGACGCCGGTGATCAAGGCCATCTGGCGCGATGCCGGGCGGGTAGTGGCCAAGTGCCAGGGCGAGGCCGATATGATCCGGACTATCAGTCCAGAGCTAAAGATTGATCTTATTGCGAACGGCGTGGACCTGTCGGCCTTTCACCCGGCGCCCATCGCCGATGGCGGCCCGCTGCGGGTGATCTGCGTGGCGCGGCTGATCGAGCGCAAGGGGCAGGCCCACCTGATTGAGGCTCTGCGCCGCCTCGTGGCCGAAGGACACGACCTGCGCCTCGAACTGGTCGGCGAGGGAGACGCGCGCGCCGCATACCAGGACCTGGCGCAGCGCCTCGGCGTGGCTGAGCGGGTCACGTTCGCGGGTTATGTGGCCCGCGAGCACATCGCCACCCGCTATGCCAGCGCCCATGTCTTCGTCCTCCCGTCCTACAACGAGGGGATGAGCGTGGCAACCCTCGAAGCCATGGCGTCCGGCCTGCCCGTGGTGGTTACCCGCACCGGCGGCGCCGCCGAACTGGTCGCCGAGGGCGTCAACGGCTGGATCTTCGCCTGGGGCGATGTGGACGCGCTCGCCAATCATCTGCGCCGCCTCGCCGCCGACCGCGACCTGGCCCGGCGCATGGGCGCCGCCTCGCGCGCGCGCGCCGCCGCCTTCTCCTGGGACGCTGCGGCGCGGCGCTACCTGGAGTTGTTCCAGGCCCTGGCGCATGGCGCGGCGGGCATCGCGGCGCGGGAGGAGATTGAAGCCCAGAGACGCGGCGAAGCCTTCCCGCCAGAGGGGAGGGTTTGGTAAGTTTCGCGGCATTTCCGCCCCCCTCCCAGCCTCCCCCCGTTGGGGGGAGGAGCCGGACTCCCTCCCCCAGCGGGGGAGGGTTGGGG